>NZ_CP055933.1 GCF_013927005.1 Enterobacter sp. RHBSTW-00175 | reverse complement strand
TCGCCAACGTCACAACGCGCTGACCGCGATATTCGACTGCTGGAAGTTGCTTATTGTTGATCGTTACTGTATTCATGCTTTTACTCCAAACGCGCGGCGCAGCGCTTTCTTCATCTTTTTGCCGTTATTTACTGAGCAATAAAGCTCTGCCAGTTCCTGGGCCATCATTTGCTCGCCAGTTTCTTCATTGACGAAATACTGATTAGGGTTGTTTTTGATGAACTCCTTCACCATTGGCAGCGCAAGAAATTCATCCGGACTGTAAATTTTCGACTGGCGCCGCCGATGCTTTGCGTTTGGCACTTTGTGTTTGGACTCAACCGCAAGGATGTTTGCATTATCCTGGTTGCTCATTAACGTACTCCCTCTGGTTTACTGGCCTGGAGCTCTGCCTGCTCTTTCACATAACGGTCGTGCATGGCGTCCCACTTCTCACACCATTTCGTCATGTCACGCTTACGTGCCAGAATGCGGCGAAGTCTCCGCTCGCAACGCTGGTGGGCGGCAAGATACTCAGCCTTTGTTTCCCCGTCTCGCCATACCTCTCTGTCATCGCGATCAATACGTACCGGCGGGTGACGCTGCGGAAAACCCGAACGCTCAAAAGCCTCGGTGGTCATGAAGAAAGCCAGATAGCGGATCGCCGTATCTCGCGTGAAGCATTTTTTGATACGACCGTGGCGCACTGCCACGAACAGTGGGCCAACTGGCGTATCGTGTCGCTTTAATGCCAGGTCAATCATGCTTACGGTGCGTTTATCGTTCATTTCCGGTTTCTCCCGTGAATCGTGTTCTGTTTTTTCCGTGGTTATCATGAAATCCATATTTAATTTCTGCGTTTCGTCTTGCCTCGACTGCTTTATTGAAATCCGCGAAAGAGCCCAGATATATTTGCTTCGCGTTTATGACAATATTTGCCCACCATTTTTTCTTTTGATGTGACCAGTTCACCCCTGTATGGCCGGATGTGTTGGTTTTAGATAAGCGCGCATTCTTACTATTGTCTTGGTTTGTACATGAACGTAGGTTTTCTATTCTGTTATTAGTGGTGTTCCCATCAATGTGATCGACTACTTCGGGTTCAACACCATTAACCATTTTAAATATCAGACGATGGGCATAGTAAATGACGCCATCTAACCGCACGATACGATATGCTCCTGTTTTGGTTTTAATAAAAGCGCCAGCAGGTTTACCTGCAAACCTTGTATTTAACTGTTTTTGCATACTTGATGATGAAAAGTGTTTTAAAGGACGATGTTTCCAAAACAACTCTCCAGTTTTTTGTTCGTAATAAAAGCACTCGTTGAGATAATCTGATTCAGGAATTCTTATCGCTGTCAGCGCCATCAGATCCGAGCCCCCACTTTCTGCTTTTTGACGAACTCCACCAGCTCAGAAATGAGCTCGTCGATTAACTCCTTCCCACTATCTGTGAGGAATTCACCGCTGCCATTAACATCAACAGAACTGCTGTAAATTCCCTTAATAGCTTTTACGCCTTCGACATTTCCGTATTCGCTTATCGCGAGCCTTTCGAATTTCCGCAATAATCCATCGAGAAGAATCTCGGTTAACTCGACCGTGTTAATGCCGCCTTTATTGAGCTTAATCACAAGGCAGTTGCTGCCTGTTTTACGCTGGTGGCGCAATAACGCTGCCTTTAAAATTCTCCGGCGGTAGGTGTTAATTAAGTTATTCATGCTTCACGCCTTTTCTTTCAGCTTCATCATTCGCCAGAACAATTTGTTCTTCTTTATCCGTCCAGTCGTAAACAGAACCAGCGATATCGTAAGCCAGTCCTAATAGGGCGTTTAATTGGTGGCAGTCAAAATCATTGTGGTGGGCATGGATTGTCTGCATGAGGAAATTTAGTTGTTCGGCCTGGATTTTCACGTTCAGAATATTTTGACGTTCCTGAATCATTTTAATCTCCCATATGCCTTTTTAAGATAAAGACGAGCAATAACCTCGTAACCACAGGCCGCATAAAGACACGCTGTTTTGTATGCCGATTTATCAATGATGAAAGTCATATGAAGCACCTCACAGCCAAAGAAGCGACCACCCGACCGTGAATTTTGATTTCTTTCTGTTCATCAGCATTAAGGGTGAAAGTTTCGTAATGATGGTTATCAGAGATGATTTTTAATGAGCCATCAGCTAATGGCTCAATTCTCTTAATGAAAAGGCATGGGCGACCAAAAGCATCCATTGTGTAAACATAAATGCCAGAGGTAAGCGCACTTCCACCGCAATCAACGAAAGCCACAACCTCACATGGTTCGATGGTCGGCTGCATTGAATTACCTTCCATCCGGCAGCTTTGAACGCGGTTGCCAAAGTCATTAATGTTGTCAGATCCGAACAGCATCTGAGGCGTTTTAATTGGCTTATTAATTGCGACGGAATTTTGCATTTTCATTTCCTCAGGGTGAGTTTGGCCCCACCAAGAAAGGTGTTAATTAAATAATGTTAATTAATTTTAAATCTTGTCGGCTTGCTTGCAGATTGTTTCTTGCAAGTCGTCTAATTTTTCATAAACGATAGTTAGCGTACCGATAGCCGACAATTCCGGAGGCATACAATCCATAGCGTTGGATAAAGCCATTCTGCAATTGCCAATATCCGCAGACCATGAATTAAGTTGATTGGAAGTTATAATGCTTGTTGGCTCTGTAAATTCACCACACTGCTCGTTTCCTGAAATGAGCCACAGAACATCAGAATGAAGAATGTTAGCCAATTGGATTAACTGGTCAGCAAACGGAACAGTTTTTTCCGTTTCCCAGTTGTTAATGGTTTCGGTTGTTAAACCAAGATGATCAGCCAAAAAATCCTGAGACAGTCGAAGCGAAGATCTTTGATTTAATATTCTTTTGCCGATGGTTTTGGCTACGGTGATTTGAGTATTCATTTCATTGGCTCCGTTGTTTGCCGATGAATGAACTTTAAGTCATGCAATAACTTATTGCAATAACAAAACTTATTTTTCTTTTGCGATTTAGTTTAATGTATTGATTTTTTTGATTAAATTTTGTTATTAAACTGCATGCTTACAGCTACAGACAAAGAAAAAGCCGCTTAAAAGCGGCTTCAAAAGGTGGGGTGTTGAAGGTTAGAGCCTATTGTAATTGATTGATTCATGCATTATGGCTTTACCCATCACGTAAAGGTCATCTTGGTTTTCTTCCGTGATATACCATTTCTCATATGCCGGATTATCCGATAAGACTGCCAGCCTGTTTCCCTGCATCTGGAGACGTTTTAGGTGAAATGTTTTACCAAAAACAAACACATACACACCATCCGTTAGAAAGTGTCGGACGGAAATGTCTACGAAGACACGATCACCGGAATTGAACGTGCTGGCCATGCTGTCGCCATTGACGGTCATTACTTTTACGACATCTTCACTACGATTCCCGAAGAGGGATTTTGCATGTTGAGTCGTGAACTCAATAGCGTGTAAAACCTCCACATATTCTGAAAGCATGAACGTGCCAGGCCCTGCACTCACTGAAAGGTCAAGAACCTCGACCCTGAATATGCCAGCGTTATCCTTTACCTCCCTTTCGGGCATGGTCTCTATCACATAGCCCTGTCTATGAGGCACATGATTTTTTCCAGTTGATAGCCATTCAGGGCTCACACCCAGCGCATTAGCAATCTCAACCAACTTACGTGTTGTGTTGGTTTTGCCTGCAACAAGACGCCAGATAGCTGGTTGCGAAACCCCAACTTTCATCGCTAATTCTGCCTGTGTAAGGCCTGCGTCAACCATCGCTTTTTGAAGACGATCTGAGAATGTGTTCATACCAATAAGCCTATACAAAAAGTTATTAAGTGGCAAATACGATAAGTTATTGCATAAAGTTATTCAAGGCTATACTCTTTCCCTATGTTCAATAACTTTTGGTATTTTTATGATCAATCAATATGTCAAGAGAGCTATCGATATTCTCGGCGGCCAAGCTGCATTAGCAAGGGCGTGCGGGGTTACTCAACCGGCTGTATTTCGCTGGCTTAATGGTAGCCGGGTTAAGGCTGATCATGTCATGTCCATTGTTAAAGCTACTGGTGGCGAAGTTAAAGCCTACCAGATCCGCCCAGACCTTCCAGATACATTCCCTCACCCGGGCAATGAGGTGTGATATGTCGCACTCAATCACTACCGAAAACCAAATTAAGCCATTGGATATCGATTATCGCGATCCGCGCGGTGTGATTGTGCATGTCACCGGCTGGAATCGGGATAAACAGCAGGTGTATTTCACCAGGCAGAATTATCCGCATGAATGCATGCAGCCTGTCTGGAAGTTCCAACAATATTTTACAAAGGTCTCGGAGGCGCAAAATGCGTGATTACGGAAAGGTGCCGTCTGAGTTTTGGTTAGACCAGAACGGCAACAAATGGAAAGCGCCCACGATCAAAGGTCGCCTGAAAATGCGCGTACCCTGCCATCGCGCACTACGCGAATTTGTTCTTTGGCGCGACGGTTTCAAATGCCGTCATTGTGGCAGTCAAGACCGCATTAAATTGGTCGCAGATCACATTGTATCGCGACGTAACGGTGGGGCTCACCACCCAGACAACATGCAATGTTTGTGTGATTCCTGCAATGCGCGCAAGGCCTCCCTGGTAGATGCCAAATTCCAGTCAAAGTCTGATGTAAGTGAGGTTATTTGTGCTGATGGAGGGCTGATTGATGGCACGCATTAGAACAATTAAACCTGAGTTCTGGACCGATGAGAAAGTTGTCGAGTGCTCATTTGAGGCGCGCCTGATGTTTATCGGCATGTTCAATTTTGCTGATGATAAAGGCAATCTGGTGCGCTCCCCTAAGCGTATCAAGATGCAGATTTTCCCTGCCGATATGATCGACTGCGAACCGTTAATTAAAGAACTTAGTGGGGCAGGATTAATCAGTGAGTATTCAGTGAGTGGTGTTGAATATATTCACATTGATGGTTTTTCTAAACATCAAAAAATTAACCGACCATCCACAACAACAATACCTACTCCTGCAGACGTTACTGATAACTCACGGAAACCAGCACCGAATTACATGGATGGCTCAGTGAGCGATGATGAAAAACAAAAGCATGATTCACATACAAGTAATGGAGATAACACTGAGGACTCACTGAGTGCTCACGACGAACTCACTGACGGAAAGGAAAGGAAGGGAAGGGAAGAGGAAAGGAATAAAACTAATTTGTCCGATTCGAATCGGACTGATGGCGATAAACCTGACGAGTCGAAAGGGAAACCTTCACAGGAAAAACCTGATTCAGAATCAGATGATGCTGAAGGCCAAGATCCAGTCGATGTCGCTTTCGAAAATATTTTTTGGGGGGCAGGTCTGAGAAAGGATGCCAAGGTCAAGGCTAAGTCAGCGTTCAGGACCAAATATCGCGACTGGAAAAAAGCGAACCGAGGTACGCCTGAGAACTTCGCCGTTATGCTGGCTGAAGATATCAGCCTCCGGGTGAAAACACAGCAAATGGGGTTCGACAAACTCCTGCCAGCGTCATACCTGAACGGAGAGCGCTGGAACGATGAAAAACCAAATGGAGCTCCTCAGATATCCGCAAGCGCAAACGCCATCGGTGGGACAGGGGCTTCCTGGTTCGCAAAACCAAGTGACGGTTCGGCTGAGGTATTTATCAGCCAGGCAGCCATTGACCGCATGAAGCGCGGAGCTAACCGCCCATGAAAAGAATCCTCAAACGTCTACTGGTTGCTGGCTATAACCGCGGCTTTTTGCGTGAGGAATTCGTGACTATGTGCTTTATAAAATTCGATTTACGGAGTGTGTGATGACCCCTGCTGAGTTATCTGAAAAATTGTGGGACAACGCCGAAAGAGTTGCGAAATACCTGCTTCCACGAGGACACCTCGAGGGCAAGGAGTGGTGCGCTGGTAATACCAATGGTGATGCCGGTAAGAGCCTGAAAATTAATCTCGGTGGTAAGAAGACTTGGGCAGATTTTGCAAGCGGCGACAGCGGAGACCTGCTTGATCTTTGGGTGCTGGTGCGTAACTGCCAGCTGCACGACGCTATGCGGGAAGCGAAAGAGTTCCTTGGGCTGAAGGACGACGATAACCACTTCGAGGCGAAGAAAAAAACCTTCTCACGGCCAACCAAAAAAGGCGTTAAAAAGGCGAGCCATTGCTACGACTACCTCTCTTCCCGTGGCATCACCCGAGAGACAGCTGATCAATTCCGTGTTTCGGACGCAGTCGTCTGGTACCACGATGAAAACCGCGAAATTCCGGCAGTGGCGTTTCCGTATCTTCGCAACGGTGAGCTGTTGCAGGTAAAGCGAATCGGCACTGAACGACCAAATGGCAAAAAGTTGATCATGGCTGAAGCTGATTGCGAGCCATGTCTGTTTGGCTGGCAGGCTATGGACGCGAAAGCTCGCGCTGTTGTGCTTTGCGAAGGAGAGATTGACTGTATGACCTACTCGCAATTCGGTATCAGTGCTCTATCGGTACCGTTCGGCGGTGGAAAAGGGGCCAAACAGCAATGGATCGAATACGAGTATCACAACCTCGACCGATTCGAAGAAATTTGGTTAAGCCTCGATAACGATGATGTAGGGCGCGAAGCCGCAAAAGAAATTGCTCGTCGTCTAGGGGAGCATCGTTGCCGCCTGGTAGAGCTGCCGCACAAAGATATCAATGAATGCCTGACCTCCGGGATGAGCGAGGATGAAATCTGGCACTACTTGGGGACCGCTAAATTCTTTGACCCTGATGAACTCTGCTCTGCGGGTGATCTCCTTCAGGAAACACTGGATGCGTTCGAGCATCGAGACGTTGGATTATTTTCCAGCCCGTGGGATTCGCTGAACAGTAATTTCAAATTCCGCGCCGGCGAGCTGACGCTGGTTAACGGAGTAAACGGCCACGGAAAAACCGAGCTGGTGGGACATATCGCCGTCAATGCCATGAGCCAGGGAGTCCGGGTATGCATTGCCTCGCTGGAGCTTAAGCCTGGGAAAATGTTGGCTCGTCTTACCCGGCAAACCATTTGTAGAAAAAACCCAGAACGTACTGAAATCATCATGACTAACGAGTGGTTTTCTGATCGTCTTTGGGTGTTCAAACTCACCGGAACAGCCAAGGCCGATCGACTGCTGGAAATATTTGCCTATGCCAGACGCCGCTATGGAATCGATCTTTTCGTTATCGACAACTTGGCAAAATGTGGACTCGATGAGGAGGACTACGGTGGACAAAAAGAATTTATCGATACCCTCTGCGACTTTAAAAACGAGCACAACTGCCATGTTCTGCTAGTAACGCATGCCAGAAAAACAAACGAAGCTGCACCAACAGGGAAAATGGATGTTAAAGGCACTGGCGCTTTAACTGACATGCCCGACAACGTTATGGCCGTCTGGCGTAATATCCCGCGCGAACTGGCCCAGCGCAAAGCTGAAAGAATGGGGTATGAGAGTCTTGATAAGGACGAACAGACTGCTATCCAAATGCCCGCCTCGATGATCCGCCTGTTGAAACAACGTGAAGGAGAAGGCTGGATCGGAGACATAGGGGCTAACTTTGATTCCCGCTCACACCAGTTTATCGAGGGTGATAAAGGGCCCTTCAATTATTTGGCCGGCAAACAGCAAAGTGAACTTGATATTGAGTGGGAAGCCACCAACGCAACGAGGTATTAAAATGGATCGTCTAATTAGAGAAATGTCGTATCTCTTTACCAAGCAGCGTTTTTTGGAGCTTCAGGAAAAGGCAAAAGACATCGCAATCGGTCATAGTGATTTCCCTGAGTGTTTCGGTCTTATTGCTGACGCCATCGCTGAATTTGTTGAAGACACTCCTGATGATGAGTGGCGAGAGCATGAAAAAATCCTTATGCACTACGTTGCTATGCGTGTTCTGACGCTGTGGGGTAACGGCGATAAAGTGACTGATGTCCAGTGGGCGCACCTTGGCTGGTTTGGCACTGCTGAAAAGGGGGAAACCATTCAATGAAGTTGGAAACATCACTCAAACATTTCAGCCCTCAGGGAATGCACATCAGCGACGACGTAAAAGGAACCTCTCCGGATCGTCTCACCGGCACTGATGTTATGGCGGCGATTGGTACCACCAGCAGCCGCGCGCGATTCGGCCTGGCGGCTTTCCTTGGCAAGGCTGACGTAAGCCAAAGTGACGGTCAACGGGCAATTCAGGCACTTGCACGTTACGCGATGGAAACGGCACCAAAGAATGTACGTAAAGCAGCTGGTGGCCATTTCGGATGGTGTATGCAAATGCTGGCGCAATTTGCCTTTGCTGATTACTCCCGTTCGGCGGCTACAAGCGTGACGTGTATCAGTTGCAGTGGTACCGGGTTTATCTCCGGGAATGAGGATGTGGTTAAACATCCTGGTATTTTCGACGCCGACGGTGCTGCAGTGGTTGCCCCGAAGATTAAAAATGAGCTGGTGAAAAGGGTTTGCGGAACATGCGGAGGAAAGAAAGTGATCCTTGCCCGGTGCAGGTGTGGTGGTAAAGGTGAAGTGTTGGACCGCAAAGCCACTAAAGAACGCGGCGCACCGGTTTTCAAGACGTGTGAGCGTTGCTCTGGTAATGGCTTCTCTGCTATCTCCTCGGCGACCGTACACCGAGCCATTCTGAAGCGTCTTCCGGATCTCCATCAGTCATCATGGTCACGCAACTGGAAACCCTTTTATGAAATGCTGGTGGACACGCTGCGCCAGTGGGAGCGTCACGCGGCAGTAGAATTTGAGAAGGCAACAACTTATTAATATGATCGGAACAAATGGCGACACTTTTTTGCACGTTAGTGTTGACTTTGCATAAAACTGTCCTGTATGCTTCTGATTATGGAGTATAACGCCTGTAGATAATTAACCTCGAAAAGCCCGCCACGTTGCGGGTTTTTTTATGCCTGCAATTCTTCGCACCACGCTCGGCGCAATCCAACCACAGAGCCTTTCTGGGCGGGTATTTGAAATTGTTGCCGCTCAGATTTATATTCATTTTGTGGTGAATCCCCCTGTGCGGTGGGGCTACATGACCAGGCAACAAGCAAAGATATTGCTAGCTGACAAAAGCGGGTTGTTGTTGGTTATGCAACAACTCACCGGGAGGCACCCGGCACCACAACCTTTAATTTACCCAGGGTTATCAGAAATAAATATTCTCCATCGCTGATGATAGTCAGTCCGTTTTTTATACTGGTTGACGATAAGCATGGGCGAACGTAACTTATTTCTCTGGTGAATCCTTTCTAAGCGAAGGGGCGCTCCAGTCGACTGCTATCAGCAGGTATGCGCGCGGCTTTGCTGGCCAGGGGCAGAGTCACCGGGAGGCACCCGGCACCAAAACACAAATAACAACGATGCTTTAATTCCTTGAGAGCCTGCCATAAAAAGCAGGCCTTTTTTTATAGTTTTACAAACTGCTGCTACGCTTTGAGTTGTGGGAAGTAACTGAATGCCCGGTGGTTCTCCTGGACCGATAGTGAATCAGCCGATACAGCTTCACTCCTGAGCATAGGTCTTACTCACACCTACCTCACAAATAGTCAAACTCATTAGCCCGCCTTTAAAAGCGGGCTTTTTTTATTTCTCCACACAGCACCCGCACACAGCGAGGTGAGAGACCATGAAAATGCATAACGATCCCCACTCCTGGACGGAGTTTATCGAACTGCTCCACAGCTGGTGGCGCGGTGAAACGCCGATGGGTGCCGTATTGCTATCGGTAGTCATGGCTGCTATGCGAATCGCTTACGGCGGCGGTGGGTGGAAGAAAATGATTCTGGAAGGCTCTATTTGTGGAGCGCTAACTCTTACAGCTGTATCAGCTCTTGATTACTTTAACCTTCCGCAGTCTCTGTCGATTGCTATCGGCGGCGCTCTGGGCTTTGTTGGTGTTGAACAGGTTAAAGCTGTAGCTGGCAGGGTGTTTAGTTCTCGATTCGGAGGTGGCGATGCAAACCAGTGATAAAGGCATTGCCCTGATCAAAGAGTTCGAAGGCTGCAAACTCACCGCCTACCAGGACAGCGTAGGCGTCTGGACGATCGGCTATGGCTGGACTCAGCCTGTAGATGGGAAACCAATCCGCGCCGGAATGACCATTAAGCAGGAGACGGCAGAACGCCTGCTGAAGACCGGACTGGTAAGTTATGAAAGCGACGTGTCTCGCCTGGTTAAAGTCGGTATGACTCAGGGGCAATTCGATGCCCTGGTGTCGTTCACGTATAACCTTGGCGCTCGCTCATTGTCGACCTCAACACTGCTGCGCAAGCTCAACGCCGGTGATTACACTGGCGCTGCCGCTGAGTTCATGAGCTGGAATAAAGCTGGTGGCAAAGCCCTGAAAGGGCTGACGCGGCGGCGTGAGGCAGAGCGTGCTCTGTTCCTGTCGTGATTACCCTTGCTGATATCAAAGCTGCATGGCGCTCAATAGCGCTGGCGGTTGTGATTGTCGTCGTTGCCGTGCTGTGTGTCCTGCTGGCAAATAGCCGAACCGATGTAGCTACGTTGAAGAGTGATAATGACGTTCTGCGAAATGATAACACTTTGCAGGGGACGGTTATCGCAACACAGGCTCTTAACTTTAACCGTTTTAACCAGGTAGCCGAAAACGCCAGCCGCAACAATTCACTGATTGATGCCAGCACCGATAACACCGTTATCGAATACCGGGAGATTCTCCGCCGTGAAAAAACCTGTGATCTGCCTGTTCCTGCTGATGTTGCTGGTGGGTTGCTCGAATACGCGCACCGTTTACGTGCCAGCGCAATGTACCCCGATACCGGCAACACTGACACAGCCAATGATAGTGCCACTTCCCCCGGCTCAATAACCTACTGTCAGGCTGTTCTCTGGATTAAGCCGCTGCTGGCCGTGATTGAAAAGGGCAACAATAACCTGGCTGGCATACGGCAGATTGAAAAAGAGCGCCAGTGATCTTTAAAAAAGCGTGGCAGGCGAACTGCCAGAAGCAGGAGTGACGCATGCTGCTGTGTTCACATTCAATCGCGGGTAAGTTTCCATACCCGCCAAAAAGAGAGAAACCGATGAGCGAAGCTAAACCTCAGGACGGCACCACCGTTAAAGGCTATCGAACCTTAACGCCTGGTGATATTGAGCGCATGAATCGCCTGAAGGGTGTCAGCCGACACTTCTGTAATTTACTTGATACAGAACGTGAGCATGTCAACGATGAGTTATCTGCTACCGGAAACCACTCAACTGAAGCACACGAAGCTGCCCGCTGTCTCGCCATTGCGCGCACCAAAATGCAGGAAGCCTGCATGTGGGCCTGTCGCGCTGTAGCGCGTCCAGATGCCGATTGCTAGCCCAAAAAACATATATCGAGCCTCGCAATAGCGGGGCTTTTAACTACTGAGGAATGACCATGACTGTAGTTCTCACCGCCAAACAAATCGAAGACCTGGCTAATTTCGCGAAAGAAGACGGCCAGCCACAATACACCATCACAACCGCAACAATTCCAGAACTTGAAGCCGATGATGGCGAGGTTATCCCGGAATACACTGGTCTGGTCGCCTATTCAGGTTCAGAAGAGCATGGAGTCCTTCAACTTGAGGACTAGCCATTACAGCAGGCATTCCCCGAGTGCCTGCGATAATGGAAAAAACATTTTTGACATAACCCATTTGGTGGGAGGATAGCATTCCACACAAACAGGAGGTTTTATGTTGAAAGGTATTAGTGCTTTAGATAAATGGCTTGCTCGCTCCACATGGCATACAGGGCATCCTATCGATATGGGAATATTTTATAGTGCTGTAAAAGAAATTATTTCCCAAAACCCAAATGTCCTACTGCACGAATCCGAGATTGCCGCTTACATCAAAAGCTCACAGTCCGGGAAACTCGAAGCGAGTGAGCTTGAGCGCTTGGCAAAAGAGTATTCGAAAAAAGCAGAGTTAATTTCTGATTATGTAATTCTCGCTAAGTAATCCGTTTAAAAATTAAGTAGCCACTGGCATCCGCTGGTGGCTTTTTTATGCGCATCGCACGCGCACATCTAAGAAAGTCTTTCAGCTGTGAGCCTGGGCAAACCGTTAACTTTCGGCGGCTTTGCCGTGCGACAGGCTCACGTCTAAAAGGAAATAAATCATGTCAGAGAAAAACATTAAGTTATCCGGCCGCGCGGCAGATGTTTTGTATGCTCTGTTTTTCCGTGGTGCGCTGCAAAGTGGCGACCTGCCATCTAAATCTGGTGCAGCACAGCTTCGCGAACTGGGGTTTGCTGAAACCCGACATACCGCAACGCAATATCAGAAGGAAAACTATCTTACTTTCCTGACTGCTGAAGGGCAGGAGTTTGCTATTAAGCACCTGGTCAATACGCGCTTTGGTGAACCAGTGGCTAAGGAATACTACCCCGCATACTGGATTAAACCTGACAGCGCGCAAAAGGCGATAGATGCTATTCGTGAAGAAATTCGCAACAGCAAAGAATTTGAAGATTTGATAAACGGAACGCCGATTCACCGTCAGGTGCAAGTTACCGATACGATGATTGGCGATGCCGTAGTGTCTGCCAACTATAGCTTAAAGATGAACGTGAACCACGGCGGCAAACTGCACGTTGCTGGCATGGCTATCTGCGTTGAGGATGATCAGCGTAAAGTAGTGTTTGAGGCTGACAACTTTAAGGCGCATAAAGCCGCTCAATCAACCAGCAATAATGAAGAGCGATCCTTGAATGGTGGTCTGGATTTTGGTGGTTTCCCCGGGACAATTAGTCATGTTCACGATGGTCGTAGTAATGCCACCAAAACCATTCTCACTGATGAGATGCGCGAAGCCATTATCTCCGCCGTACGCGAAAGCGATCTGTTCACATCCCTTCAGACTGCGATAGCTGATCAGGCAGCTTCAACCTCCAGCCTGAAACAGGCAGTGGATGACGCAGTGGGCGATGCTATCCGCAATTCGCTGAGGCCGGGAGGCGCTATCTGGAATAATCTCGGTAGTCGATAAGGGGCTTTTATGGAAGTCTCTATCAATGGCGTACCGTATGTACCAGCTGGTGCCGTATTCTCCCGGATTGGGATTGCAATAACGACGCACCAACGCGCAGACGTTCTTAAACGAGCGCTCGAACATCACATGAAGCATCTTCCCGCCGGTGCGCTGGTGGTGGTTGTCGATGATGGTTCAAAACCTGCAGCGGTAGTTCCCGATGGCGTGCAGCTGCTTAGCCATGAAACATCACTCGGCATTGTTGCTTCTAAGAACGCCAGCCTGTCATCCCTTATGGATGCTGGGTGCGAGCATCTATTCCTATGGGATGATGATGCCTGGCCCATCGCCGATAACTGGCACCTGCCGTATATCGAATCACCAGAGCCACACCTGGCTTACCAGTTCCTCGATCTTGCTGGCCAGAATAAGCTCAATGACCTTTCGGTGCTTTACCGTGACGATCAGCATGTGGCGTACACTGGGCAGCGCGGCGTGATGCTGTATTACCACCGTAGCGCCATCGAGAAGGTGGGTGGATTTGATCCGGTATACGGTCGCGGCATGTATGAACACAGCGACCTCGCCTTGCGGATTCATAACGCTGGCCTCACGACGTGGGCTTACGCTGATGTCGTCGGTTCAGAAAAGCTGATCCATTCTCTCGATGAGCATGAAGCGGTGGAGCGTTCGGTACCGAGGCCAGACCGCCAGGCGCTGGTGGAGCGTAACGTTAAAATCCACAACGAACGCCGTGATGCCGGGTTTACCGGTTACGTGGAGTATCGGCGGCAGCGCGACATAGTTATCACAACGCTGCTCACCAGTCAGCCTGACCCGCAGCGCGGCACCAAGCTGAAGCCAGAGCAGGCGCTTATTGCGAAATGGGTCGCATCTATCAAAGGCGGCGAAGCGGTCATTCTCGCTGATGAGTTTGAATATTCTCCACCTGGCCAGCTTACGGTGCGTGTGCCTGCGGTCGACATGAACGTTTATTTCCGCCGCTGGCTGCATATCTGGCAATACCTGCGTGATAACCCCCAGTACCGCTTTGTCTGGTGCACGGATGGTACTGATGTCGAAATGCTCCGCGCGCCGTGGGAAGAAATGGAGCCCGGGAAGGTGTATGTCGGTTCAGAACCGAAGACATACGCTGACGCCTGGGCAAAGCAGAATCATCCGGAGCGAATCTATCAGGAATTCATCAAAGCGCACCGCAACGATGTGATGCTTAATGCTGGTCTGCTGGGTGGTACCCGCGCTGATGTGATGGCATTCGCTCACGGCATCATCCGTCTTTACTACCGGATCGAGAGTTATCGTTTCTGGAAGAAAGAACAGGCTGGTGCTGCAGTGGGCGACATGATTGCTTTTGGCATTGTTGCTAAATCGTTTGGCGATCGAATTGTCACCGGCCCCCGCATCCACACTATTTTTAAGTCCGATGGTGTTGGTAAAGAGTACGCTTTCTGGCGCCATAAATAATTTCATTATCCTGAAAATCCTTTAACCGGGAGGCATTGTCATGGCCGCAAGAAAGACGATTGAAGAGAGATTTTGGATAAAGGTTGATAAAAAAGGTGAAGAAGATTGTTGGTGCTGGTGTGCCGCAACAGTGAAGGGCGGTAGCGGAGAAAGAAAGTTAACTTATGGGGTTATTGGTACAGATCGAAATGCCTCTGGTAACCCAAAGGTTCTTTTAGCCCACCGGGTTTCTTGGGAAATGCATAATGGGCCAATACCGGAAGGTAAGTATATAGACCATATCTGTCACAACACCTTATGTGTTAACCCTCATCACCTCCGACTTGTATCACCAAAGCAAAACGCAGAGAACCAATGTGTTGTTGATTCCCGCTCAACATCTGGATATCGCGGCGTATCGTGGAATAAACAAAAAAATAAATGGCTTGCTTACTGCAATCATGAAGGAAAGCGTTATCACGCTGGGTTCCATGAAACAGCAGAGTTGGCAGCTGAAGCTGCACGTCGAGTCCGAAACAAGGTGTTTACCCATAATGATGCAGACAGATTTTAAGTTTGTTGTGGTTGGCCATCACTCTCGCAAAGGTCATGCGCAACGACTTGCCGCGCTGCTGGATGCTCATCTGCTGATTGATGACGGTAACCACGGCGCGAACTGGAATCATCGACGCGCGCTTGAGTGGGCTGCCTGCCATCCATGCCGGACAGTGGTGCTGGAAGACGACGCGATGCCAGTTCCTTTGTTTACCGAGCTGGTGGTCAACTGGCTGCCCCGCTTTCCTAACGACATGCTGAGCTTTTATCTCGGTACCGGCCGCCCGCCTCAGTATCAGATGCAGATAGCCGAACGGCTGATTGTTGCTGATAAGACTCAGGCTGACTACATCACGCTGCCGCGACTGATACATGGGGTGTGCTATAGCGTACCTCCGCAACATATCAACCGCGTGTTGTCTCGATGGGATAGCAGTAAACCAGCCGACTATGCAGTGGGTGATGCTTATGGCGGCGCAGTGGTCTATCCATGCTACTCGCTGGTGGATCATGCAGATGGTGAACCGGTTGAACGTCACCCTGACTCAGCACCACGAACAGAACGCCGCCGGGCGTGGAGGTTAGCCAGATGCCTGCGTTAATACCGAGAGCCTGCCGCAAGCGTGGTTGTCCTGGCACAACCACTGACCGCTCAGGCTATTGTCCCAAGCACCTTAACGAAGGCTGGCAGCAGCATCAGAGAGGACAGAGCAGGCACCAGCGCGGCTATGGCAGTAAGTGGGACAGGCTGCGCCCAATCGTTCTCGACAGGGATAAACACCTTTGTCAGGAATGCCTGCGAAATGGAAGGTATACACCCGCTGAGACGGTGGACCACATCACCGCCAAAGCAAATGGGGGGACCGATGACCTGTCCAACCTCGAAAGCCTCTGCAAGCCCTGCCACAGGGCTAAGACAGCGGTCGAAAGACTCAAATGACATCGATTCTCATTTGTGTCAGCCGAGGGGGAGGGCGGGTTGAAAGTTCAGGAACGACGCGCCAAAGGACCGCCGCCTAACCTCTTTTCACATCGCCGCAGGTTAGAAAACTTTTTTTAGGGGTCCCCCATTAGATGATTAATAGGAGTTTTCGATTATGTCTGGACCACCGAAAACCCCGACCCATCTACGTTTGGTGAGGGGTAACCCATCAAAACGCCCAATCAATGAGAACGAACCAAAACCCGCTGCAGGGGTACCCCCAACGCCGAAGCATTTCGACAAGCAGGGGAAATACTGGTTTAAGCGGATGGCCGACGAGCTCGATGCTATCGGTGTGATGTCCCAACTGGACGCCAGAGCCCTTGAGTTGCTGGTTGAGGCATATACCGAATACCGGCACCACTGCGACACGCTTGAAATTGAGGGGTACACCTACCGGACCGAAACGCAGAGCGGGGATGTGATGATCAAAGCTCACCCGGCGGCCATTATGAAAGCTGATGCCTGGAAACGTCTGCGCGCCATGCTCGGAGAGTTCGGCATGACGCCAGCCAGCCGCTCTAAAGTGAATGCAAAAGGTCCTGATGCGGTTGACCCGCTGGCCGAGTTTATGAAAGCGAGGGATTAATGGCTAAGGTTGCAGAAGGCATCCGCTACGCCGAGAGGGTGGTGGCGGGAGAAATTATTGCCTGTGAGTATGTGCGCCTTGCCTGTCAGCGTTTTCTTGACGATCTGGCACACGGCGAAGAGCGCGGTATTTTCTTCAGTGAGCCGCGCGCGCAGCACATTCTGAATTTCTATAATTTTGTTCCTCACGTCAAAGGTGCGCTGGCAGGCCAGCCTATTGAGCTGATGGACTGGCATGTTTTCATCCTGATTAATATTTTTGGCTTTGTTATCCCGCTGGTGAACGAAGAGACGGGGGAAACCGTCCTGCGTAACGACGGCAGCGGTCGGACGGTGATGGTTCGGCGTTTCCGTACAGCAGATGTTGAGGTGGCCCGTAAAAATGCCAAATCAACACTTTGCTCCGGCGTGGGGCTCTATATGGCTGGCGCTGACGGCGAGGGCGGGGCGGAGGTTTATTCCGCTGCAACCACCCGTGACCAGGCGCGAATTGTTTTTGAAGACGCGAAAAATATGGTCAAGAAGGCGAAAGCCACTCTTGGGCGGATCTTCGAATTCAACAAGCTCGCTATCTACCAGGAGCAAACGGCCTCCAAATTCGAGCCATTATCATCAGATGCAAACAACCTCGACGGCCTGAACATCCACTGCGCCATCGTTGACGAGCTGCATGCTCATAAAACGCGTGACGTCTGGGACGTACTGGAGACGGCCACCGGCGCGCGCCTGCAATCCCTGCTTTTCGGTATCACCACCGCCGGCTTCAACAAAGAAGGTATCTGTTACGAACTACGCGATTACGCAATCAAGGTCCTGCGCGGCCTGGTTAAAGACGATACGTTTTTTGCCATCATCTACACCTTAGATGAAGGTGACGATCCCTTTGATGAAAAAGTCTGGCAGAAGGCGAATCCGGGTCTGGGTATCTGTAAGCGCTGGGATGACCTTCGCCGCCTGGCTAAAAAGGCTAAAGAGCAGGTTTCGGCCAGGATTAACTTTTTTACCAAGCACATGAATATCTGGGTAACCGCTGAGGCGGCCTGGATGGACATGATGAAGTGGGAAAAATGCGAGTTTATCGCCCCGCAGCACGAACTTAAAACCTATCCCTCATGGATTGGCGTTGACCTTTCAAACAAAATTGATATCTGTGCGGCCGCTAAAGTCTGGCGTTCGCCGGATGGTCACGTCCATGCAGATTTTAAATTCTGGCTGCCGGAAGGACGGCTTGAGAAATGTTCCCGACAGATGGCAGAGCTCTATCGTAAGTGGTCCGAGCTGGACAAGCTGATCCTTACCGACGGGGATGTAATAGACCATGCTCAGATTAAGGAGGAGCTTCAGGAGTGGGTTGCTGGTGAGAGCCTGAAAGAAATTGGCTTCGATCCATGGAGTGCCACGCAGTTCAGCCTTGCGCTGGCAGAGGAAGGTTTGCCGCTGGTGGAAGTGCCGCAGACGGTTCGCAATTTCTCCGAGGCGATGAAAGAGGTTGAAGCGCTGGTATACGGAGGCCGCTTCCATCACAGCGATCACCCGGTAATGAACTGGATGATGTCCAACGTAACCGTCAAACCCGACCGGAACGAGAACATTTTCCCGAACAAGTCCACACCAGAGGCCAAGATTGATGGCCCGGCGGCATTGTTCACAGCAATGAGCCGCGTTCTGGTTAACGGTGGCAACGACCAGCAGGATCTCTCCGGATTTTTCAATAATCCCATCATGGTAGGTTTCTGATGAAAAAAAACAAACAGCCAGGCAGGGTGAAGAGTGCTCTGCTTAACTGGCTCGGTGTGCCTATCAGCCTCACTACCGGCACGTTCTGGGAGGAATGGTTTGGTACCAGCAGCAGCGGGAAGGTGGTTACGGCCGATAAAGCCATCCAGCTATCGGCTGTGTGGGCGTGCGTAAGGCTGTTAAGCGAGTCTATTTCGACCCTTCCGCTGAAAATATATGTTCGACAGCCTGACGGTTCACGAAAAGCAGCAACCGATCACCCGGCTTATTCGATACTGTGCCGCCGACCCAATTCAGAAATGACGCCATCACGCTTTATGTTGATGGTGGTCGCCAGTATTTGCCTGCGCGGGAACGCCTTCATTGAGAAGAAATTCATCGCAAATCGCCTGGTTTCGCTGGTGCCTTTGCTGCCGCAGAACATGGTGGTTAAACGTCTTACTACCGGGGCGCTGGAATACAAATACACTGAAAACGGTAACGAGCGCGTCATTCCCGTCAAAAACATCATGCACATTCGCGGATTCGGTCTGGATGGCGTTTGCGGCATGATGCCGATGAAAACAGGCCGGGATGTGATCGGTGCCGCGATGGCTGTTGAAGAATCTGCGGCAAAGATTTTTGAACAAGGGCTTCAGAGTTCGGGTTTTCTCTCCGCTGAAAATGCTCTCAGTGATGAACAACGTGAAAGGCTTCGCGGCTACATGGCTTCATTTACCGGCTCTAAAAATGCCGGAAAGATAATGGTACTTGAAGGCGGGTTAAAGTATCAGGGCGTCACCATGAACCCTGAAGATGCCCAGATGCTGGAAAGCCGTTCTTTCAGTATTGAGGAAATTTGTCGCTGGTTTCGCGTGCCACCTTTCATGGTTGGTCACACCACGAAACAAAGCAGCTGGGCATCCAGCCTGGAAGGTATGAACTTGCAGTTTCTGACTCATACACTTCGACCACTGCTGGTGAATATTGAGCAGGAAATTGGCCGCTGCTTGCTTGATAGCGATGATGAGGTGTTTGCGGAGTTCTCCGTTGAAGGATTGCTACGCGCCGACAGCGCGGGCCGCGCTGCTTACTATACCAGCGCGCTTCAAAATGGCTGGATGTCCCGCAATGACGTTCGTCGTCTTGAGAATATGCCGCCGATTGAAGGGGGCGACATTTACACTGTTCAGCTCAACCTGACGCAACTGAAAAATCTCGAAAGCAGCAATCCTGCTGTTCAGGCTCTGGCCCTGAGAGAGCTGCATAACCACGTATTCCCAGACATTTCCTTTGAACAATCTCCGCTGAAACAGGCCGCTTAGGAGCACTTTCCTGATGAGCAAAAAACAACTTCCGGTTGCGCCGGCGGGTCGCCCCTGCGCGCGTGTTACCTGTGAAACATTACCGTCCGCACTGGACCGATGGGACGGCGGCATCAAAGCAGCGGCCGCCGACGATAACAGCATTTCTGTTTTTGATGTGATCGGGCAGGACTACTGGGGCGAAGGGGTGACAGCGAAACGTATTGCCGGTGCACTTCGGGCGATGAACGGCGACGACGTTACGGTGAATATCAACTCACCTGGCGGGGACATGTTCGAAGGTCTGGCTATTTATAACCTTCTCCGCGAATACGAAGGCCGTGTAACTGTGAAGGTGCTGGGCATTGCAGCCAGTGCCGCATCGATAATTGCGATGGCCGGGGATGATATTCAGATTGGCCGCGGTGCCTTCCTGATGATCCACAACTGCTGGGTATACGCTATGGGAAACCGCCATGACTTTGCTGAACTGGCACAGTCACTGGAGCCCTTCGATACCGCTATGGCTGATATCTACGCGGCGCGCTCCGGCCTTGATATAGCTGCCGTTCAGAAACTGATGGACGCCGAAAGTTATATCGGAGGCAGTGATGCCGTGGCGAAAGGGTTGGCAGACAGCCTGCTTTCTGCTGATGCAGTCAGTGATGGTGATGAATCTCCTGCCGCTGCGCTGCGCAAACTTGATGCGCTACTGGCTAAAACCAACACTCCGCGCTCAGAGCGCCGAAAACTCATTAAAGCCTTATCTGGTGGCATGTCTGGCGCTGTCACCACCGACGACGGTACGCCGGGCGCTACCGAAGATATCAAACCTGAAACCATCAATTCACTTGAAAGCGCCCTGGCGGCGTTAGTCAAATAAGGACCCTTTATGTCTGAAGTAAACGATATTCTGAAAAAAGTCACTGCCGGCATTGAAGAGGCAACCGGCAAGTTCAACGCGAAAGCAGAAGAAGCAGTAAAAGAGGCGCAGAAATCAGGCAAGCTGTCTGAGGAAACAAAGGCAGCCGTTGATAAAATGGCTTCTGAGTTCAACGCCCTGCGCGAAGCAGAAAAAACGTTGAAGGCGGCGATGGGGGAACTGGAGCAACATGTTGCTCAGATGCCGCTGGCAAATGCTGCGAAAGTAGCTGAGACAGTCGGTAAAGTCGTGATCAACTCCGAAGCGCTGAAAACTTTCGCAGCGAGCATTGAAGGTGGCAAACGAGTAAGTATTCCAGTTAATGCAGCGCTTTTGTCCACTGACGTTGCTGATGGAGTTGTAGAACCCCAGCGCTTGCCAGGTATCGACACAGCACCTAAACAGCGGCTCTTCATCCGTGATTTGATTGCACCTGGACGCACCGGTGCTCCAGCTATTTTCTGGGTGCAGCAGACAGGCTTTACCAATGCAGCGAAAGTCGTTGCAGAGGGTACTGCCAAGCCTTACAGCGATATTGAATTCGCAACAAAAATTACGCCGGTGACAACCATCGCGCACATGTTTAAAGCATCCAAGCAGATCCTTGACGACTTCGCTCAGCTTCAGTCCACAGTTGACGCTGAGATGCGTTACGGCCTGAAGTATGTCGAAGAACAGGAGATCTTGTTTGGTGACGGCACCGGTGTGCATCTGCATGGCATCGTTCCTCAGGCATCAGCATTTGCTCCGGCGTTCACCGTTGAAAGCCAGAACGGCATTGATGATCTGCGTCTTGCAATGCTGCAAGCGCAGCTGGCGCGCTTCCCGGCTTCCGGCCATGTTCTGCACTTCATCGACTGGGCGAAAATTGAACTCACCAAAGACAGTCTGGGCCGCTACATCCTGGCTAACCCGGCAGCCCTGACTGGCCCTACTCTTTGGGGGCTTCCGGTGGTAGCAACTGAGGCAGCAGCTTTCCAGGGCAAATTCCTGACAGGCGCATTCAATGCCGCAGCTCAACTGTTCGATCGTGAAGATGCAAACGTGGTTATCTCCACCGAGAACGCCGACGACTTCGAGAAAAACATGATCTCAATTCGTTGCGAAGAGCGTCTGGCTCTTGCTGTTAAACGCCCTGAAGCTTTCATTTACGGTGCGTTCTCTGGCGGTGCTGGTAGCTAATAAAAACAGCGGCCTTCGGGCCGCTTTTACAGGTGGCATTATGAAATTAATCGCAATCAAACCGGTTTATTTCGGCGGTACCGTCGTGACTGAGGGGCTTCCGCTGGAAACTCTGGAACAGCACGGTCGCGAGCTCATCAAAAAAGGCTATGCGATGCTCGATGAATCAGAAAATCCTGCAGAGCAGGAACAGCAGCAGGAACAGCAGCAGGAACAGCCGGAAGCAAAAGCAGATAAGAAGGCGAAAAAATAATGGTCGATCTTGATGTGGTGAAGCAGCACTGCCGCATTGATACCGACTTTACCGGTGATGATGCCCTGCTGGGAATTTACACGGGGGCGGCGGCGCGATACGTGCAGAACTGGACACGACGAACGCTCTATGAAAATGAGGACAGTCCTGGTTACGCAGACGACCCAGACTCGATTCTGCTCAATGACGATGTGAAGGCGGCCATGTTACTGCTGATCGGGCACTGGTACGCCAATCGTGAACCTGTAGCTATTGGGCAGACTGTTGCAGAGGTCCCGTTTGCAGTTGAAGCCCTGCTGCAACCATATCGAATTTACGGTGTGTAGGAGGGGTTTATGCAGGCAGGAAGACTGAGAGACAGGGTGATAATTCAGAACATCACCACATCCAGAGATCCTTCTGGTCAGCCTGTTGAATCATGGCATGACGGCGCAGAAACCTGGGCAGAAGTAAAGGGCATCAGTGGGCGTGAGCTGGTAGCCGCTGGTGCTGAAACCGCAGTAGCCACTATCAGGGTATGGACACGATTTCGTAGCGATATTACTGCAGCGTCCAGAATCAAGGTTGTCACAGGCCCGCTCAAGGGGGCTATTTTGAATATCATTGGTCCGCCTATCCCTGACTCTCGTGGTGTTCAGCTAGAAATTCTTTGCAAACAGGGTGCCGAAAAATGATTGAGACGAGCCTCGATTTTTCCGGGTTGAATGATATCGCAAAGGACCTTGAGGCGCTTAGCCACGCTGAAAACAACAAGGTTCTGCGTGATGCCACGCGCGCTGGCGCCGAAGTGCTTAAGGAAGAAGTGATCGCCCGCGCGCCGGTACGCACCGGGAAATTGAAAAAAAACGTGGTTGTACTGACTCAGCGATCACGCAGACGTGGGGAAATATCTTCTGGCGTTCATATTCGTGGACGCAACATGCGAACCGGTAATAGCGACAACACCATGAAAGCCAGCGACCCGCGTAATGCGTTTTACTGGCGGTTTGTTGAAATGGGCACCGCGAACATGCCTGCACATCCGTTTGTGCGACCCGCTTACGATACGCGCGAGGAAGAGGCCGCCAGCGTCGCCATTGCCAGGATGAGTCAGGCTATTGATGAGGTATTGAGCAAGTGAATGAAGATAATATCTACGCCTTGCTTTCTCCCCTGGCAGAAGGACGGGTATATCCCTATGTTGCGCCATTAGGTAGTGACGGGAAACCGTCGGTCACTCCACCCTGGATTATCTTTTCCATCGTCGATGATGTTTCCGCTGACGTGATGTGTGGCCAGGCAGAGAGCAGGGTTTCCGTTCAGGTCGATGTGTATGCCACAACGATCACTGAATCACGATCTCTGAGAGATTTGGCGCTTGCTTCGCTTAAGTCGTTAAACCCTACAGAGGTGGTAAAAATCCCCGGATACGAGCCATATTATCGGCTATACCGTGCCACCCTGGATTTTAAAGTTACACCTTGATAAATCATTCACCCAACGAACCCGCTTAATGGCGGGTTTTCTTTTACCAGGAGACAGCTATGTCTGCACTTTATGAAAAATCGCAGCTGACGAAGATCCTTATTTCCTCTGCGCCAGCCACCAAAGAAACGATGGATACCGCAACCTTCCTCGATCTGAGTTGCACCATCAAAGAAATTCAGTTCACTGGTGGCCAGAAGCAGGATATCGACGTAACAACGCTTTGCTCTACCGAGCAGGAGAACATCAACGGCCTGCCTTCTCCGTCAGAAATCTCTCTGTCCGGTAACTTCTACAAGAATCCGGCGCAGGACGCCTTGCGTGAAGCGTATGACAACGATACGACCTACGCGTTCCAGGTAACCTTCCCGTCCGGCAAGGGCTTTAAGTTCCTGGCTGAAATCCGCCAGCACACCTGGTCTTCAGGTACCAACGGCGTAGTGGCGGCAACGTTCTCCCTGCGTCTGAAAGGTAAGCCTGAAAATATCGAGTCTGGCTCCTGAGAGGTCGCATGAAGAATATTAAAAATCTCGCCCTGGCTAAGATGTCGGGTTTCCGTCATAAGACGGTCGCCGTTCCTGAGTGGGAAGGCGTCAAAGTGGTTCTGCGTGAGCCGTCTGGTGAAGCCTGGCTGCGCTGGCAGGAAGTGGTGAAAGCGGGTGATGATGACGAAAATGTGTCGGTATCGGAAAAGGCGCACCGCAATCTTTGTGCTGACGTGGTGCTCTTCATTGACGTCCTGTGTGACACCGATAAGCAACCGGTATTCAGCGTAGACGAAGAAGAGCAGGTACGTGAAATCTACGGCCCCGTCCATTCACGCCTTCTCAAACAGGCGCTTGACCTGATCAATAACGCGGACGAAGCGCGGGAAAAGTCTCAACCCCCGGCGTAAAGTTTCTGATGTCGCTTGCGCTCCGTATGGGGCGCACGCTCTCAGAGCTTCGACAGAATATGACGGCAAGCGAGCTTCTGATGTGGATTGAGTTCGACAGGCAAAGTCCAGTTGGCGATATTCGCGGGGATATCCAGGCTGCGCAGATTGTCTCTGCAATTTACGGTTCACAGGGGGCTAAAGTTCCGCTGGACGATGCGATCCTGCGCTGGGGTGATGGCGAACAGTCAGCACCGAAGGACCCATTTGCTGCTCTTGAGGCTGCACTTACTGTTGCAACTCAGTGACATTTTGCTACATAAATAATATTATCCCTCTTTAACTGGAGGGATTATGGTGAAAATTTTAATACTCATAATATTTCTGATTGCGGGTTGTACTGGTGATACAAGGAACGATATAAAGAATAATAAAAAACTTTCGTTCTCATCAAGCAGAAGTGCAGATGACGTAAGTGGTTGTATACTAGATAAACTAGATTTTTTAATACCAGAAAAAGTTGTTACTAATAACTTAGTTGATGGGGAAGGTTTGGAGATTTATATTGGTGCGATTCAGTTCTCCCGCATGAAGTATTTTCATAGAGTAGAGGTTAAAAAAAACAATAGTCAATCTTTAATCTCTTATCAACGTTCTGAAACTGACTTCGTACCAATTTCTGAAAAGGAAGTTTTGGAAATAATCAAAGAATGTAAATGAAATTAATTATCTCATTATGATAACCCGCCTCGGCGGGTTTTTTTTCGCCTGGAGAAATGTGATGGCAACATTACGTGAATTGATTATTAAAATTTCCGCTAACTCGCAATCATTCCAGACGGAAATTTCGCGTGCCTCACGTATGGGACAGGACTATTACCGTACCATGCAAAATGGTGGTCGGCAGGCAGCGGCAGCGTCAAGAGAAACTCAGAGAGCCCTAGCTGACCTAACGGGGCAGCTTAATTCAGCAAAGGCGTCTGCTATGGGCCTTACTGGTGCATTTGCTGGCGCATATGCGACTGGACATCTAATCTCGCTTGCTGATGAGTGGAGCTCAGTTAATGCTCGCCTGAAACAAGCATCCAAATCTTCTGATGATTTTAAGGAATCACAGAAAGAGTTGATGGATATCAGCCAGCGAACCGGCACTGCATTTTCAGATAATGCCAGTCTTTTTGCTCGCTCAGCCGCTTCTATGCGTGAGTATGGTTACAGTTCAGAAGATGTTCTGAAAGTAACTGAGGCCATTTCAACTGGGCTTAAGTTGTCTGGTGCAAGCACATCTGAAGCCAGTTCAGTAATAACGCAGTTTAGTCAGGCGCTGGCACAGGGTGTTCTTCGTGGAGAGGAATTTAATTCCGTCAACGAAAATGGCGATCGCGTCATTCGCGCGCTGGCATCCGGCATGGGCGTTGCCAGAAAAGATTTAAAAGCAATGGCAGATCAGGGGCAACTTACCTCTGATAAGGTTGTACCAGCGTTAATCAGCCAACTCGGCGCATTGCGTGATGAATATGTTGCTATGCCTCAGACAGTCGCTTCAGCGACGACAAAAATTGAAAACGCCTTTATGGCGTGGGTTGGTGGTGCAAATGAAGCTACCGGAGCGACAAGTGCACTTACTGGTGTGTTGAATGATATTTCAGACAATATAAATACAGTTGCATCTGCTGCTGGTGTCTTGGCTGCGCTCGGCGGTTCAAAATTCATTGGCGGTATGATTGGCGATCTTGGAAGCCAAACAGCGCAACTCGTTGAGGCAAGGAAAAATGAAATAGCACTTGCCGCTGCCAGGGCAAATACTGCCACACAGTCACAGCGCAAGGCGGTCGCCGATGCTATTGCTGCTGAGCGAGCATATCAACTGGCTCAGTCCGAGCTTGTCTTAGCTAAGAATACTAATGCTGAGGCCACAGCGACTCAAAATGCTATAGCCAGACGCCGTGCAATGATTACAGCGAACGCTGCTCTGGTGCAGTCAAACAGAGCCGTGGCAGCATCTCAACAAGCTCTTAACTCTGCAACATCTGTGCTGGGATTGGTAAAAACTGGAGCTACAGGCCTTTTAGGGTTGGTTGGCGGGTTGCCAGGACTGCTGATGCTTGGCGCTGGTGCCTGGTACACCATGTATCAGAATCAGGAGCAAGCTCGTCGTTCTGCCCAGGAGTATGCTGGGCAGATTGATGAAATTAGACAAAAAACCTCAAAAATGTCTCTGACTGAGACAGATGAAAATCGCGGGCAAACCGTTGAGGCTTTAGTTGAACAAAATCGCCTTGTTGATGAGCAAGCCAGAAAGGTTGGTGAGCTGAAGCTCCAGATTGACGATTTGAATGCATCGCGTGGAAAACCTGGCATTACCAGCGAGAACGATGCAAATATTCTGAGAGCAATATCTATAGTGACGGACCAGCTCGCTGTAGAAGAGGGAAAATTAAATGACATGCGAGATAAGTCTCGCGGAATACAACAGGCTCTTGAAGAAATTGAGCGGCGGCGCAACGATTTAATACGCGAACAAGCTTGGCGTCAGAACGCTGTCTATCAGTCACTAGTCATGATGAATGGCCAGCATTCTGAATTTAACCGACTGCTGGGGCTGGGCAACCAGCTCCTTATGACTCGTCAGGGCCTGGCTAATGTTCCACTCAGACTTCCTCAGGCTGATCTCGATAAAAAGCAAACCGATGCTATTGAAAAGAGCCGCCGTGACCTGGAGTTATCACGTCTTAAAGGAGAGGCTAAAGAGCGTTTACGGTTGGGTTATGCCGCCGACGATCTGGGACTAACCAGTGACCCACAATTCCAGACTGGCCGTCAGGAGTTGATTAATAACGGTCTGGCTGAATGGCGAAATAATGAGGCCAATAAGCCTCAGAAAAAAGGGCCAAAGACGGAAGGCGAAAAGACAGAGGATGTCTATAAGCGTCTGATCAAACAACAGAAGGAGCAGATTGCCCTGCAAGGGCAGAATACCGAGCTGGCAAAGGTTAAATATCAGGTAAGCCAGGGTGAGCTTTCTACGCTGAGTCAGGCCCAGAAAGCCGAAGTTATGCGAAATGCTGCTCTCATCGATCAGGTAAAACTTCGCGAGCAGCTGCGCAACTACGAAGCCAACCTTGCTGACAGCAATGCCAGCGCCCGTGCAGCTAATGAGGCTCAACTTCTTGGGTATGGGCAGGGGACCCGGTTCCGCGAAAGACTTCAGGAGCAGTTCAACTTGCGTAAGGAGTTTGAGCAGAAGAATACCGATCTTCTCCGGCAGCGTCAGGCTGGTGAAATTGATGAGGCGTTCTATCAGCAGGGGCTGGCGCTTAATAAGCGCTATCTCGAAGAGCGCCTGCGCGACCAGGAAGGATATTACGCTGCTTCTGATGCTCAGCGCGATGACTGGATGACGGGCTTGTCTGAAGGTTATGCCAACTGGGTGGACGAAGCGACAGATTACTCCTCCATGGCAGCTGACGGGATGAAGCAGGCAATGGGTGGGGCGGTAACTTCGATTACTGACATGCTCAATGGCAATGTCGACAGCTGGAAGGACTGGGGCGTCAGTGTACTGAAGATTATCCAGAACGTCCTGGTGAATATGGCTGTTGCTAATGGCGTCAGCTCAATTGGATCACTGTTCAGTTTTGGTGCCTCGTCAGCCGCTACCGCCAGCAGCGGTACCGCTATTCAGAATGCTGGTGCGAACTTTACCCTTAATGCCAAAGGTAATGTTTACGACTCCCCATCCCTGAGCGCATACAGCAATGGAGTGTTTCAGACTCCTCAGCTTTTTGCATTTGCCAAAGGTGCGGGAGTGTTTGCAGAGGCTGGACCTGAAGCCATTATGCCACTTACCCGTGCTGCTGATGGTTCTCTGGGCGTTCGGGCTGTTGGCACTCCTCAGGTCTCTGGTGGTGTGCCTTCAGTTAACTTCGGCGATATCAATATTCAGGGTGGATCACCACAGGCGGCCAGTCAGGGAACAGCCGGTGCCGCTGGCAGACAACTGAAAGATGCCATCACTGGCGTTATTAACGAGCAGGCCAGTATGCCTGGCTCACCATTGTGGCGTTTGATTAAGGGAGTTTAACCATGACAGTTGAAACCTTCACCTGGTGTCCGAAGGTTGCCTCTCAGGTTGATACCAGTTTTCGGACCAGAAAGGCGCAATTTGGAGATGGTTATGCGCAGGTGGCTGGTGATGGTATCAACCCGGTGACACCACAATGGAGCGTCAGTTTTACCGGTGATGAAGCATACATTCAGGCTATCAAAAACTTCCTGAACAGACATGCGGGGTATAAGTCATTTATCTGGAAACCGCCACTTGAGTCATCAGGACTCTGGCGCGCGGAGTCCTTCCAGATATCTACCCTCGGTAATAAGAAATACACCCTCAGTAGCACATTCATACAGGCATACCATCCATGAGTATTTCATCCGATGTCCAGAAACTGGAGCCGGGTAAGCGCGTCCGCCTTATCGAGGTGGACGGATCAGCTTTCGGTGCCGGTATTCTTCGTTTCCATAACGAGACGATCCCCCATACAGAGGCGGAAATTATCGCCTCCGGTGGCGATGAGTCGAAACTGGAACCGAAGTCAGTGTGGTGGCAAGGGCAGGAATATGGCGCGTGGCCATACGAACTTACCGGAATATCTGTCAGCAGTGACGGGCAAAGCTCTCGGCCAGCGCTTGCCGTGGCAAACATCAGCGGCACGATTGGGGCATTGTGCAGGCGCTTTCAGGGGATGGCTAAAGCAAAGGTGATCATCCATGACACCTTCGCTCATTACCTTGACGCCAGAAACTTTCCTGATGGTAACCCGACCGCCAATCCAAACGAGGAGCGCAAACAGGTTTACTACATCGACCGAAAATCAGGTTCTGATGATGAAACAGTGGAGTTTGAGCTTTCCAGTCCTGCTGATCTACGCGGGCAGTTAATTCCTACCCGGCAGATTCAGCCTATGTGCACGTGGTGTATGCGTGGCTGGTACAAAACCGGTAACGGCTGCACTTATGCGGGACAAAACGGCTGGTTCGATAAAGACGGTAACCGGGTGGATGATCCTTCACAGGATGTCTGCTCTGGCCTGATGTCTACTGGTTGCAAGCCACGCTTCGGTGAGAATGAGCAGCTGGATTATGGTGGCTTCCCCGGCGCTTCACTTCTGAGAGGATAACCATGCGCGAGAAAACAGTCAGCGCCATACTGGCGCACGCGGCCTCATCGTGTCCAGACGAATGCTGTGGCGTTGTCATTCAGAAAGGACGAGTAGAGAAATATATCCCTTGCAGAAATCAGGCTGAATCCCCGACTGAGCAGTTCGAACTGTCTCCTGAAGATTATGCGGCGGCTGAAGAGCAGGGCACTGTAGTTGCTATCGTGCATAGCCATCCTGGTGATGGTGCGACAACCCAGCCAAGCGAACTCGACATGCTGATGTGTGATGCTACTGAATTGCCCTGGGTAATTGCATCCTGGCCGGAAGGGGATATTCGTACTGTCATGCCTCGTGGTGATCGGCCGTTAACTGGTCGCCAGTTTGTGCTAGGTCACGCCGACTGCTGGTCTCTCATCATGGATTATTTCCGCACTGAGCACGGTATTAAGTTACCGAATTACAGCGTGGATCGTCACTGGTGGGAGCAGGGAGAAAACCTCTACATGGACAACTGGTATGAGTGTGGGTTCAGGGAGTTCAACGGTACTGCCCAGCCAGGTGACATGGTAATCATGCAGGTACAGTCCGCAGTCCCAAACCACGCGGGTATTTTGCTTGAGGGTAATGTACTCCTTCACCACATGTATGGCCAGCTAAGCCAGCGCATTCCATACGGGGGCTACTATCGTGACCGTACCATCAGAATTCTGCGTTATAAGGATTTGATGTAATGGAAAGAAAAACCGTCATTAAACTCAGTGGTTCAATGGCTCAGCGATTTGGCAGGACCCACCGCCGCGCGTTAACGTCTGCCAGTGAGGTATTCAGGGCGCTATCTAATACCATTGATGGATTTGATGCCTACCTGCGCGAGACCAGAGCGAAGGGGTTGGATTTTGTCATCTTCCGAAACCAAATAAACATAGGAAAGGAAGAGTTTGATCTTCTTGGTCCTGGCGATGAACTTCGCATTATCCCTGTCATACGCGGTAGTAAGAGGGCTGGCCTCTTTCAAATTATTACTGCCGCCGCAATTGCGGCCTTTACCTGGTGGAACCCAGTAGGATGGGCAGCAGGTACACAAATGGCGCTATATGCCGCAGCTGGTTCTATGGCTGTTGGCGGTGTGGTGCAAATGCTTTCCCCTCAGGTTGCTGGTCTGCGGATGCGACAGGACCCAGATAACAAACCTTCCTATGCGTTTGGTGGACCCGTTAATACAACAGCGTCCGGCAACCCCGTTCCTTTATTGTATGGTCAGCGGGAAATAGGGGGGGCGATTATCTCTGCCGGAATCTATGCGGAAGATCAGCAATAAAACACCAACGACAAGCCACCTCCTGGTGGCTTTTTTTTTGGATGCGCTATGACAACGACGATCATCAAAGGGCGCGGTAAAGGTGGCAGCAACAAAACCCGAACGCCTGTTGAGGCACCGGACAGCATTCAGTCCATTGCCAGAGCAAAGGTACTTATTGCTCTTGGTGAGGGGGAGTTCGCAGGTGGGCTTGATGGAAAAAACATTTACCTCGGCGACTCATCATCGTACACACCTATTCAGAATGCAGACGGAAGTTACAACTTCAACAATGTAAAATATGAGTTCCGTTCCGGTACTCAGGATCAGGACTACATTCAGGGATTCCCAGGCGTTGAAAATGAACTTCAGGTTTCATATGAACTGAAACAGGCGGTTCCTTATGTAAGGGCCGTCTCCAACACCCAACTCTCTGCGCTGCGTATTCGCCTTGGATGGCCGACTCTTTTATTCCAGAAAAACAATGGAGATAAAGTCGGTACCCGAGTTGAATATGCTATCGATCTTTCAGTAGATGGCGGACCCTATGAAACCGTAATCAACGGTGCTGTGGATGACAAAACCACAACACTTTATGAGCGCAGTCATCGTGTAAACCTTCCGAAAGCTACGACAGGCTGGCAATTGCGGGTTCGAAGAATCACTCCTGATTCGACGAGCGTAAATGTTGTGGACATTATGCGCGTTGTGGCTGTTACTGAAATTATTGATGCCAAACTACGCTACGTTAACACGGCCCTGCTGTACGTTGAATTTGACGCAAAACAGTTCCCTAATGGCATTCCTCAGGTTGTATGCAATCCGAAAGGTCGAATCATCCGTGTACCTGATACCTATGATCCTGAGACACGGACTTACTCTGGTACCTGGGAGGGCGTATTTAAATGGGCATGGACGGATAACCCTGCCTGGATTTATTACGACATCATCCTGAACGAGCGTTTCGGGCTTGGTCAAAGAATTGACGCGACACAGATAGATAAATGGGAGCTTTATCGTATCGCTCAGTATTGCGATCAGCCAGTGCCTGACGGGAAGGGTGGCAGCGGGACGGAGCCTCGTTTTCGTTGTAACGTTTATATCCAGGACCGCAATGACGCCTGGACCGTACTTCGTGATCTGGCGGGTATTTTTCACGGTATGACTTACTGGGGCGATAACAAAATGTATGTTCTCGCCGACATGCCCCGTGATGTGTGGCACATCTATAACCACGCCAGTGTAGTTGAGGGTAAATTTACCTTTGCAGACCCGAGTGAAACCACCAGAAATACTGCCGCGTTAGTGAACTGGTCAGACCCGGCGAACCATTATAAGGATACTCCTGAGCCTGTTTACGATAACGATCTGGCCATGCGCTTCGATTATCGTCAGCTTGAAATGACCGCTATCGGCTGCACCAGACAGTCAGAGGCAAACCGGCGCGGGCGCTGGGCGCTTCTTACTAATGGCATCGGCGAGGTGGTGACCTTCAGCACGGGCATGGATGTGCCCCCTGTCGGAGAGGTGATCGGCGTGGCTGCCAACGAGCTGGCCGGAAGAACCATCGGTGGCAGGGTGAGCGCGGTGAACGGTCGCAACATAACACTTGATCGCGCTGCTGATGTGAAAGCTGGTAACCGGCTTTTTTTGAACCTGCCATCAGGCATAGCTCAGGCCAGAACCGTTCAGGCCGTTAACGGAAACATCGTAACTGTTACCACATCCTACAGCGAAACGCCGGAGACTGAATGTAACTGGGGTGTGGATTCTGATGATCTGTTTATAGCGCTTTTCCGTGTTACGGGAACTCGGGACAACAATGACGGCACTTTCGAAGTCACCGGGACGACTTACAACCCTGACATCTATTCTGCCGTTGATACCGGTGCAAGGCTGGACGAGCGTCCGATCAGTGTTATTCCTCCAGGGGTTCAGGCCCCTCCAGACAATATCGTCGTGGACAGTTACTCTACGGTTAACCAGAACATTGCGATCACCACTATGCGTGTTGCCTGGGATGCCGTTCAGGGTGCAGTTGCGTACGAGGCCGAATGGCGACGAGACAGTGGAAACTGGGTTAGCGTGCCGCGTACGTCATCACTCGGTTTCGAAGTGCAGGGGATCTACTCTGGTCGCTACCTGGTTCGGGTGAGAGCAGTAAACTCCAGTGATGTTTCATCCGTATGGGCGTCATCTGCTGAAGTAACTCTTACGGGTAAAGTTGGTAATCCACCTAAACCGGTTGGGTTTACTGCTTCTGAAAACGTTGTGTTTGGTATCGAGCTGAACTGGGGTTTCCCGGCGAACACCGAGGACACGCTGAAGACGGAAATTCAGTACAGCCTGACCGGTACCGAGGACGATGCCATACTGCTGACTGATGTACCTTACCCGCAGCGCAAATATCAGCAGATGGGCCTTAAAGCTGGGCAGGTTTTCTGGTACCGCGCGCAGCTGGTGGACCGAACCGGCAACGAATCCGGGTACACCGAATTTGTACGTGGCCAGGCCAGCGTTGATGTATCGGATATCACAGATGCAATTCTGGAGGACATTAAAACCTCAGAAGTCTTCAAGGACCTGATCGAGGATGCCGTGGCCAGCAGTGACAAAGTGGCTGAACTGACTGATGCGATTAAGGAGAACGCGGAGGGTCTGGCGGCAGCGGTTGGTTCGAACAAGCAGACTGCGGAAGCTATTATCGGCAACGCGCTGGCCATCGCTGATGTCGTTGTCCGTCAGACGGCGCAGCAGGGGGCCAATACTGCAACCTTTGAGCAACTCCGGGAAGTGATTGCCACGGAAACGGAAGCACGCGTTACTGACGTCACCCGGCTGGAGGCGGAGACAGCAGACAATGCCGCCGGCATTACTGAGGTCAGGCAGGCGCTGTCCGATGAAACGCAGGCCAGGGCCACCGCAGTTGACCAGCTCACTGCCGCCACCCAGGTGATTTCTGACAAGGCTGATGCTGCCGGGCAGGCCAGTTCACAGAACAGTGCTGACATCACCAGTTTGCAGCAGGTTGTAACGGACACAACTTCATCTATGGCATCCCGCCTGGATGAGCTGGGGGCCAGGACCGATACAGCAAACGGCGGCATCCAGAACAACGCGATTGCGCTTATCACCAGCACCCTTGCTCAGGTGAATCAGCGAATGACCCTGAGCGTGCAGTACGGTGACAACAAAGCCGGTATTGAGCGTGTCGATAATGTCATGGCTGATGCCAGTAAAGCCGTTGCCGAATCGCTCAAAACGCTGGACTCCAGCGCAGGTGGGAACACGGCGAACGTGACGGATTTTGCCAAAACCATGGCGGACTTCTCTCAGGCATCAGCCACGCAGATCAACTCGCTTAAGGTCACGGTAAACGGCCAAAGTGCTGCTATTGTCCAGAATGCGCAGGTGTCGGCTGATATCAATAACAACCTGAATGCGATGTACAGCATCAAGGTTGCTGTTGATGCTAATGGTAACCAGTACGCGGCAGGGATGGGGATTGGTGTTCAGAATACGCCAGCGGGTATGCAGTCGCAGGTTCTCTTCCTTGCTGACCGCTTCGCCGTGATGACCCAGGCGGGCGGGACCGTGACTCTGCCATTTGTTATCCAGAACGGACAGGTCTTCATAAACGATGCATTTTTCCGCGATGCCAGTATTCAGTTCGGGAAAATCACCGATTCACTGAAATCGGATAACTTCGTTACTGGTTCGAATGGGGCTGGATGGAATCTGCCTAAAAGCGGTAACGCTGAGCTGAATAACGTCACGATCCGGGGAATGGTATACGCCAGCGGTGGCAACTTTAAAGGCACGGTAGAGGCGACTACTTTTGTTGGTGACATTGCAAACGTGGGAATTGGCGGTGACGTCAGTATTTCTGGCGGTGGGGTTGCGACACGAACGATCACGTTTACGGATTCCTCAACATCAGCACTTGGTAAATCAGCACTTCTTGAGGCGCTAATTTATCTTTCTGCATCTGCTGCAACAACGGTCAGTATCACCCTCAACATTAACGGGAGCACGCGTGATTTAGGGAAAATCAATGTCCCTTCCGGGACTGCCGGGGTCTGGATGACCGTAAGACACGCTGTGAGGAATATAACAACATCGACTGTAACCGGAATCATAACGGTAACCGGAACAGGAACGGCCAGTAAGATTATATCAGCCCCGACATTAACTATTACCCGTGGTACCGGCTCTTTTGCCTGACCTTCCTGATATTCAACCTGATTTATAACCCGCTTCGGCGGGTTTTTTATTGCGTGGAGAAATTATGATTTACACAACAGGCACGATTGCAGTCAGCGGCAATACGCTTACCGGAACGGGTACAAACTTTACTGCTGCGGGCTCACTGATCCGCAACGGATGCACAGTTATCGCGCTGACCAGCCCCGCCCAGGTATTCCAGATTACTGCTATCGGCGGGGCAACCAGTCTCACCGTGACACCTGCGGCAAGCCCTGCAATCCCTGCCGGAACGAAGTATTCGATTTTGCTGAGCGACAGCCTGAGTGTGGATGGCCTGGCGCAGGACATTGCTGAAACCTTCACGATGTACCAGCGTTACATGAGCGGTTTCGCTGATGTAATGAACGGTACTACAGACGTCACCATCACGATTAACGGCGTGGCCGTCACTGTACCGGGTCAGAAATCGCTGGCGAAGAAGGGGGCTAACAGCGACATCACCAGCCTTTCCGGGCTGACTACCGCGCTCAGCGTTGGCCAGGGTGGCACCGGTGCGAAAACCGCCGCAGATGCTCGCACAAACCTTGGTTTAGGAAGCACTGACACCCCTTTCTTTGCGTCCATCGAATTATCGGCAGCTTCACCGTTCCTCGATTTTCATTACGGCTCTACCACTAACGATTACTCTGCGCGATTGTGGGCCTCAGGAACAGCCTCACTTGAAGTGAAAGGCGGCACAGGTGGTGGAACTGGCATACTTCAGGTTGAAGGCGGTTATCAGTGTCGTTCCGGGACAAAAGGCAGCTACAGTGCGAGCGTGTTTAACATGCTCTGGACCAGTGGGGCTATGCGTCTTTATGTAGACAACAGTGACGTTGGAGCCATCACCGTTACTTCATCGGACCGGGAGCTGAAAGAGAATATCGTCTATCAGACCGACCGGGAAAAGGCAGCAGATGAAGTAAGCAGATGGCAGGTTGCTCTCTTCGATATGAAAGCCAGGGGCGTTCTCGATAAGAAACCGGGGCAGCTCGGCTTCATCGCTAACGACATGAAGGAGGTCTCCCCAGAGGTTGTGAAAGGTACTGGCCTGCCTTCCGGGGTTGACCTCGAAAGCGATGATCTCTCCGGCATGTACTATCTTGACCCAATGGCAGCTATCGCAAAACTGACCCTGACTATCCAGCATATGCAGGGTGAGCTGGTAGAGTTGAAAGAGATGCTTAATACTCAGAAACCATAAGAGTCCTCACCAGGCAGTCATACAATCAAATGGCTGCCTGCCGGTACGATTAACGATTAAGCCTCAAGCCACATATCAGCTTCTTCAAACATCTCCTGCACAACCCGGCTTATCTGTTCCTTCTCATGCTTGCTTGCATCAGTGTTGATCGCTGGCAGCGTCATCATCGGTTTAACGCGAACTTCTGCATCCGGGAAAACGCGGCCAATCCTCTTTGTTAACTCATCCAGAATAATGTTTTTTGCACCTGGCAGGCCTTCGAAATTTCGCTTGTCATAAACGAGTTCAACGAACATCACACACCTTTTAGTCGATGAATTTAATGGAAGGATGCTCAATGCCAGCATCTATGTAATCGACGGCTTTCTTTAGTTCACGCAGGAGATTATCAGCTTGCCCACGGGATAAGCAGATCGTTTGATCAGGGAATTGCACCGACGGCCATGATGGGACAGAAGCCATAGTGTCTGTGAATTTGGCGTGTAACAGAACATGTTCAGTGAGCGCGCAGTAACTGATAGCAAAATCAGTTAACTCAGGCATTGCTCCTGCATTCGACTCTTTTGTGGTTGCCATAAAACAATCCTTTTTTGCTGGATGTATATACAGTAAATCGGATCTGAGATATGGTCAATAGATACGTAATATTGGAAATTATCTTATCGTAAGTAACTGAATGATAAAGATGGCGCTAACCTTTGATGTTATGAAAAAGTGCGCTATCCAATTGATATTTAGAAAGAAAGCGCACGATTTAAAATCCCTCGGCGTTCGCGCTGTGTGGGTTCAAGTCCCACTCCGGCTACCATGGGGAAAGTAGAATAAAATCAATGATAAGCAGTGTCGTATAAACCACCGAAAGGTGGTTTTTTATTGTCTGAAAACTGCCATTTCATAATATCGTTTCATAATATTTTATTGCCCACCCACCACAGGGACGACTGAAATCTTCCGATCGTACCGTGCCGTCTGCTCCACGTTTTTATGTCCAGAGATAGCCTGTTTCTCGTAAATGTTACCTTGAAGATCTGAAATACCTTTCGCTTTCAGGTCATGAAATGTGAAGTCAAAACTCAAGTGTGGGTATTTGATCCGCGCTTCTTCTTTGGCCTTTCTCCATCGGCTGTTGAAGCCATCCCTTGTATATTTGTGCCCGGTAGGTTGATGAAGAATAAACAGGCTGCTCATACCTTCGTTGAGGGGAAGGGCTTTGGCAAGGTCAATTGCTGCTCTCAGTCTGTCTGACCAGGCTTTTATCTGCGCGACTGCAGTTTTGCTCTGCTTAATCAGTATTCCTTCAACCATAAGCTGGTTTTTCTTCATCTCAAGGACATCGTTTTGACGTGCGCAGCACAGATAGGCCAACTCCATGGCAACACGCACAACATCAGGAGATACGCTATATAAAGCGTTGTACTCTTCATGGGTGATGTAACGATCCCGGCCAGTCTCTTTAAATTGCTTAACCCCTTTTGTGGGGTTGCCCTTGGCATATCCGCGTTCGTAAGCCCAGCGATAAACACGGGACATAAATGCTTTTTCCCGGTTGGCTTGGGTTCGGCTCTTTACGCCACGCTTATCGAGGTATTTACGTACGTGTTCAGGCTTAATACTATCTGGCGGCATCTGCCCGAAAACATCGATTATCTTTTTGGAGTATTTGCGGTAATCCTTCTGTGTTTCCGCTGCGAGTTCAAAAAAATCACCAGATTGGAAGAACTTCTCAATCAGGCCGGAAAGGGTTGATTCATCCGGCCTGTCATTAATAATTGCTTCCCAGGCTGTCCACACCTGCGCCTGTGTACAGGTCTTATCACAAAGGCGGATGTTCCCGCCTCCTTTTGGGTGATACTCATAGGCTGAACGTCCGAGGTAAACCCTCGGAGGCATCCAGGCGTCGTCTTTGTTTTTACGTGCGCGTGGCATTAATCAAGAGCTCCAAAATTAGGCTGAGGCCCGTTAACATCAATAGCTTTCTGTCGGTGAGAAAGCGGATTGTTGAAATGAGCCCACGTTGTGCGAGGGCGTCCATCGCGCCTGGTTATAAAAAATATTCCTGCATCACGCAAGCTTTCGCATTGCTTTGACGGAATTTTATAACCGGTCAACTTTTCAATATCAGCGTCAGAGATAATGTCTGTTTCGTTGTTCATACTTCCACCTCACACCGAACCTATCGCTTTCTGAACTACCCTATATCCCCGTGCCCGGGGCTTTCTCTTCGCTTCAACTCGCACTGCTGAAACCTTTGGTGCTGGAGGGATCGGTATTGAAACGCCATTGCGCATATTTCTGCGGTTACCCATCCTCCACACCAGTTGTGCGGTATAGTCCCGTCCATCGTCAACGGTGACGACTGAGCGAACCAGTTCATCGTTAATATCCACCATTTCACCCATTGGTTGCCTCCTTGCTGAATCCAGCGTTGATAACGTTGCTGGCGATAGTTTTTAGATCGGCACCCAACAGTTCGCCATCTTCACCACCAACAGCTTTCATTAGTTCATTCTGGAGAACGCTGTCATAGTTGCGCGGCCAGAATTCCGTGGGCATATCGAAAGAGTTGCAGCAGAGGAACGTGTCGATAGTTATCTGCGCGGCTTCCTCGGCAGTCCGTTCAGGCTGGCGATAACCAGCCTCCCAGATAGCATCTGTCATTGCTGATGGATCACCGGCAGCGGATTTAATCAGTTGAACCAGCTCGAATAGATTCGATTCAGTCACAACACACCTCCATTTCCCTTTCTACAGACTCACAGCAACGGCGAAAAACTTCAGCTGATACCTCATTTCTCAGGGCTCTGATGAGCAATGCATCCCGAGAATTTTGACGCTCAATATTTTTCTCTCGCTCAAGTTGACGCAATACGGCCAGTCGGGCAGTAATACGTTTCCGTGTGTTCTGCCACTTAACCAGAGCTACATTTGCCCTGTGCCGCCATCCGTATTCGTTATCGATAACGGTTTCAAGCTGATAACTGATACTGGCAATAACATCTTCAGCCGTTACCAGAGCCAGCAGGTGGCCGTTTATGGTGACTAGTTGGTTAACATCAATGGATTCAGCTTTCATCCGTTCACCTTCCTGTCTGCCAATGTTTCAACGTTATCCCAACCACCGCAGGCATTAACTATTTCTCCCAGCCTTGAAAAGCAGGCGTTCAACCACCGGATCCCTCTCGGCGTAAGGGCTGGCACTGTACCCCAGTCGATAAAATCAGAGTTACTGCGGTGCATATATTTGATTAGGTCCAGTATCTGGATGTAGTGCGCCCGGCGGCGATCCATGCTCCATCCCTTATCAGCGAGGTACGAATCAATAAAGCCCTGCAGCGCTGGCTGGTTAAGCGAAATATCGCCGTACTGGTGGCGAAATATCGGCCGACGGTGCAATCTTACCAGGTGGAACAAGTAGGCATCACATACCCATGCCAGCGCCTGCTGATGGTGCTGTTCAAGGGATCCGGCCTGTACGATTGCTTTATTTTTCACTGCGACCCTCCCAACCGATAGCCTGGAACAGGCCCATCTTAGGGTGATACCAGCGGGTGCCGCGGGGCTCAGCTTCGGACATCATCTGGTGGAACGCCGCCATAAATGGCTCAAGCTCCACGATGGCCCTACGTGACAAAAGCCCGTCCGGGGTCATAAATTCATGCGTGTCCGTTGGGATCCGGTAGGCATTGACCAAATTCCGGCACTTGGCGTCACTCATTCCGCTTTTGGCTACCACCTGGCGGTAACCGACATATCCTGCGCGCATGGCCCCGCGTTTGATGTTCTCCACAGCTTCTGCGACTGTTTCGATCTGCTCTTCAACATGATTAAGGCGCTTCTGCTGGCGAACGGCATCGGCGGCCATTGCGGCGATCATCTCGATTTCCGTCAGCGGCGCACGAGGGCGGAAATAGCTGTTAACCAGTTCGCGCTGAACCTGCCAGGCAAGATCATCGTTAAATGGCTTCGTCAACATCAGGTAGCCTGATTCGAAAAGCACAATCCCTGACGGTGCAAATTTAGAGAATGTCCCTTCCGGGAGGTCCGTACGTATTACGTCCGCACCTAATTCGGCATAGTCCACACCGTTGATGAAATGCTCACGGTTTCGGTTGAAAGCTGCACGCGCTGTTCCTTCCGGGCGCTGGTGGACTTCATCAATCA
>NZ_CP055932.1 GCF_013927005.1 Enterobacter sp. RHBSTW-00175 | reverse complement strand
CTTGATCCTCAACGGTTATCCACAAAAGGATGTAGTAATACGTATCGCAGTCAACGGATATACATACCTCAGTAAATACCGTTGCATATCACAGTATTAGATTATGCATATAACAGTCAACATTTTACATTCCACAGTCGATCCAGACAGACGTTAAAGCCAGTTACAGCGCATGCTGGAGCGATCCGGGGATCTCTTTTGGATCTCATTATGATCTCCTTGGGATCAATTATTGGATCGAGACCATGAATAACCCAGATACAAGCCCGGAAGCGCCACACCAGATATCCAGAACCCTGGCCTTATTTTCCTGAATACGCTCTGGAAGATTGAGATCTACAGGTACAACAGTGAAACATTGACTGCGGTATGCTGAGTCGTCTTTCCTCTTCCTCGACACAGATGCGGTAAGCATCATACCATAGTCAATATATTACATACCGCAGTCAATTTGGCACTGTTGCAAATAGTCGGTGGTGATAAACTTATCATCCCCTTTTGCTGATGGAGCTGCACATGAACCCATTCAAAGGCCGGCATTTTCAGCGTGACATCATTCTGTGGGCCGTACGCTGGTACTGCAAATACGGCATCAGTTACCGTGAGCTGCAGGAGATGCTGGCTGAACGCGGAGTGAATGTCGATCACTCCACGATTTACCGCTGGGTTCAGCGTTATGCGCCTGAAATGGAAAAACGGCTGCGCTGGTACTGGCGTAACCCTTCCGATCTTTGCCCGTGGCACATGGATGAAACCTACGTGAAGGTCAATGGCCGCTGGGCGTATCTGTACCGGGCCGTCGACAGCCGGGGCCGCACTGTCGATTTTTATCTCTCCTCCCGTCGTAACAGCAAAGCTGCATACCGGTTTCTGGGTAAAATCCTCAACAACGTGAAGAAGTGGCAGATCCCGCGATTCATCAACACGGATAAAGCGCCCGCCTATGGTCGCGCGCTTGCTCTGCTCAAACGCGAAGGCCGGTGCCCGTCTGACGTTGAACACCGACAGATTAAGTACCGGAACAACGTGATTGAATGCGATCATGGCAAACTGAAACGGATAATCGGCGCCACGCTGGGATTTAAATCCATGAAGACGGCTTACGCCACCATCAAAGGTATTGAGGTGATGCGTGCACTACGCAAAGGCCAGGCCTCAGCATTTTATTATGGTGATCCCCTGGGCGAAATGCGCCTGGTAAGCAGAGTTTTTGAAATGTAAGGCCTTTGAATAAGACAAAAGGCTGCCTCATCGCTAACTTTGCAACAGTGCCCTTCGAGCCAGTCGTCCTGGGTCCATGACCAGTAGTTTTTTTCCAGCCGGTGCATTTCCAGAATGATGTCATGAATTGCAGAATTGGTTGTTGTGGATGCGGCATTCATCCACTTTAATGCTGCTCTGAGTGGAATTATCAGGCGAGAAAGCCTTTGTCTTACACAGTTCGACCAGTTTTGTTTATGACGTCCAACAACATACTGAGCCAGCTTTATCAAAGTATCTCGTTCAATCGGCTGTAATTCGGGAGAACAATCCCAGTCAGGATCAGGTTGCCATACTTCGTAGTCAAAAGGGGCTGGCGCATCATATTCAGTTTTCATTGCCATCCGTATTGTCCCCCTTTAAATGGTGTAACCGATGTTCATGTATCGACGCCATACCTGCGTTAAATTTTTCCGTAAGATCACGCGCACTAAGATGGATATAAAGTAACGTTGACTGGATACTCTGATGGCCGGCAAACGTAGCGATCTCATGAATATCCCAGTCAGCTCTGGCGAGATCGGTCAGACATAGATGTCTGAAGGTATGCGTACTCAATTGGGGTAGCCCCGCCTGCATTGCCAACGACCTTACGATCTTGGACCAGGTCCACCGGGTTATTGGCGCAGTTCTGTTGCGACAGGAATAAGAAAGAAACAGTGGGCCACGGGAAGTATTTAATTGTCGCCGTTCTGCTAACCAGAGGAAATATAACTCTCCGGTTACGACAGAATAGGGCACAACCCGACCTCGCTTAGTTTTTGTCGTTTCAGCCCGAACTGTTAGCAAGCGACGAGAAGGGTCAATATCGCCGGTAGCAACGGAGCACAACTCTTCCCGGCGCAGGGCACAGTCGTACGCAAGAGATAGCATAAAACGATTACGTATTGTGGTCTGGCGGGCTGCGATAAGTAAGTTTTCCCAGTCACGGTCACTCGGTATCCATGGCAGGCGTCGCTGTGCCTGAATGAGCCCCCTGCGCCCACCTCCGCCAGGATGCCAGCTGCCTCTCATAACGGGGTTCAGTACTATTAATCCTTCTTCTCGCAGGTAGTCACAATATAATCGAACGATAGTGAGTCGATGACGAAGGCTGGCAGCCGCCAGATTGCGGGAGATATTAAGATGCCGAACATACAAAGCCAGGATCTCCCGGCTGGCTTCTGTAGGGCTCACATCATTCTGGCGACAAAAACGCAGCCAATCATCGATCCCACGGGCATAAGCTTCAACCGTATTTGGCGCCTTCAGCAAACTTTCCTGTAAGCATAACCAGCGAAAAGCTGTAGGCTCAGCCATCATGTAAGGTAAAGATGCCAGCAACGATGCACGCATACACTTTCCTTCCGAGTCAGAAAGCACAACCTAAGGATAGTCAATTCCAAATAACATATAAGCCAAACGGCTGGGTATAAAGATGGGAACCCCCTGGTTCCAGCTCAAAGAGGCGCAGTTTCCTGAAAAACTGTACGTTTTTTCCAGCAACTACGAGCTCTACGCGAGCCTGAGTAACCGTGTGGTCGCCCTGCTGGAAGAGCTGTCGCCCCGCGTCGAACAATACTCAATTGACGAATGTTTCCTGGATGCCCGAGGAATTGGCCACTGTATGGATCTGGAGGATTTTGGCAGGCAGCTGCGTGGGCATGTTCTCAGTGGAACCGGACTGACGATCGGTGTCGGCTTCGGCGCCACAAAAACACTGGCCAAATCGGCGCAGTGGGCGTCAAAGGAATGGCCACAATTCAGTGGGGTGCTGGCGCTGTCGCCCGAAAATCCACGCAGAACGGCAAAATTACTCAGCCTGCAGCCGGTGGAAGAAATCTGGGGCGTGGGGAACCGGATAGCGAAAAAGCTGCACGTTATGGGGATCACCACTGCCCTGCAGCTGTCGCTGACGAACCCCACATTTATCCGGAAAAACTTCAACGTAGTGCTGGAGCGCACGGTACGTGAGCTGAACGGCGAGAGCTGCATTTCGCTGGAGGAAGCGCCGCCGCCGAAACAGCAGATTGTCTGCAGTCGCAGCTTCGGGCAGCGGATCACCACCTACGAAGAAATGCGCCAGGCCGTCTGCCAGTATGCCGAGCGCGCGGCGGAAAAGTTGCGCGGTGAGCGACAGTACTGCCGGCATATCAGCACCTTCATCAAGACGTCCCCTTTTGCGGTTAATGAGCCGTATTACGGTAACGTGGCCACGGAAAAACTGAACACCCCTACCCGTGACACCCGGGACATTATCGCGGCAGCGGTCAGGTCTCTGGACAGGATCTGGCTCGATGGCCACCGCTACGCAAAAGCGGGGATAATGCTCAATGATTTCAGTCCGAACGGCGTCGCGCAGCTGAATCTGTTCGATGACGTGCAGCCACGGCCGCACAGCGATGCGCTGATGAAGGTGCTCGACGGCATTAATCATTCCGGACTCGGGAAAGTCTGGTTTGCCGGACGGGGTATTGCGCCGGACTGGCAGATGAAACGGGAGATGCTGTCACCGGCATATACCACCCGCTGGAAGGAGCTGCCGGTTGCCCGTTTCTGACCGTCGAAATGACAGACGGGACTTGCTGCAAGAGCTTACTTTACCGATCATACAGATGACTTGTCTCAGGGGGGAACCATGACAAATATCATTCTGTGTGATGTGACTGCCAGCATCAGCGAACTTAAAAACGATCCGGTGGCCACCGCCAGTGCCGGCGGCGGCTACCCGGTCGCGATTATTGACCGCAACCGCCCTGTTTTTTATTGTGTGCCCGCGGCTCTGTATGAACAAATGCTCGATGCGCTGGACGAAAAAGACCTGGTGCAATTGATCACAGAACGTCAAAACCAGCCGCTGCGTGAAGTGGATCTCAATCAGTATCTGTGATGTGCTCCGGTGCGAGGAGCAAGGAATGTATTAAATCAATGTTAAGGAACAATATGGGTAGCAAAATCGCAGGTGTGGTTTTCTTATTCTTCACTATCTGGGGAATGGCTTCAGTGATTGAATTGCAGTACTGGCGTAACGCTGATACCTATCCTGTCTGGCTGACAAAACATCTCCGGATCTCTCCCGAAAATAACGAAAAGAGCCTGATAAGGATAGGAATGGAAACCTTTGACAAGGTATGTGGTGATAACAGGGGCCTCCTTGCCGTCACCCAAAAACAAAACGGTATGTTTATGCGCTGTGATGATTCCCCCGGATTTTTTTCATGGTTCAGCGGCGTTTACAAAGTCAGTTAATCAGATAACGTGTTGGACTTTCAATATGTTACCCACACGGTTATCCCCCGTTACTGTGGATAATCAATATATTGTGTCTCAGACAGCTGCTTTTTCTACCATATGTTGTGTCCCTGATATCCCCTCGGACGGCGTGACAAACGACATCACACTGGAGACGCTGATGACGGGACCATGTTCATCCAGGGTCGTAAGAACGGCCGGGACTGGTTACCGGCCGGACGAAGGACCGGCCAACGCGCAGCGGCGGCAGCTGGTTTTAAAAATGCTGGCGGAAATTTAAAATTAAGCCGCACACCCCGCGAAATTTTGCAAATTTCACTCAACATGCTTCGTTCAGATCCCAACAGAGCTTTCACCATCACCTGTAATAGCCGCCCTGCTGCGTGATTACTCCGCTCAACAGGTTGCTGGCGACAAGCCAATACCTGTTCGTGACAGGCATTGCTTAACCGTTGTCCCAAACTAATAATGTGCCGACGATGCAGGTGGGACCGTGGTCCCAGGCCGATAAGCTGACCGGCGATGCAGGTGGGACCGTGGTCCCAGGCAGGTAAGCTGACCGATGACGCAGGTGGGACCGTGGTCCCAGTCAGATAACCTGACCGACGACGCAGGTGGGACCGTGGTCCCAGACAGATAACCTGACCGATGACGCAGGTGAGACCGTGGTCCCAGGCAGATAACCTGACAGACGATGCAGGTGGGACCGTGGTCCCAGACAGATAAGCTGACCGATGACGCAGGTGGGACCGTGGTCCCAGACAGATAAGCTGACCGATGACGCAGGTGGGACCGTGGTCCCAGGCAGATAACCTGACCGACGACGCAGGTGGGACCGTGGTCCCAGTCAGATAACCTGACCGATGACGCAGGTGGGACCGTGGTCCCAGGCAGATAAGCTGACAGATGACGCAGGTGGGACCGTGGTCCCAGGCAGATAAGCTGACCGACGATGCAGGTGGGACCGTGGTCCCAGGGAGATAACCTGACCGGCGATGCAGGTGGGACCGTGGTCCAAGGCAGATAAGCTGACAGATGACGCAGGTGGGACCGTGGTCCCAGAGAGAATATTCAGGCCAGTTATGTTTTCTGGCCTGTGAGAAAGGAAATGAAGTAAAGGGAGATCACCGTAGAATAATGCGTGTCCGCATCAGACTCCTGGTTTCTCAAGCTCCTTAAGAATGGCTTCTATTTTCTCTATACACTCCGCAGGAATGCGGGACTTATCCAGGTTAAGCACCATTTTATCGCCCTTATACAATGCTGTTGCCCCTGGAGCAAACTGATGACGTGAGCTCAGATTAACTCTTGATGCGGGAGATTGTTTCAGTACGGATGTTAAAAGACTAATGACCTCTTCAGCTTCAAAGATTAGTCCCGCTTTCTTCTGATCGTGGAGAGTCTCAGCCTGCTGCTTCAGTAATTCTTCTTTATCTGCAAAAGCCTTCTGAAGGGCTTCACCTGACCGGGCAGACAGTTCTCCAGGATGTGCAAACAGGGCAACAACGGATTTAGGCAGTTTGGCCGTATTAATACAGCGGGTAATGATCTTACGAGAAATGTTTTCCGCATCGGCAAGCGCAGAAATATTTCCTGCAAACTCATTCTGCAGCCGGCTTGTATAACGCAGGCCACGTTCATAAGCACTCGTCGGCCGATAATCGTTACCCAGTCGGGACAATGCAGCCATCTGCTCATCGTCCAGTTCACCAACCAGAACGCGATAATCACTTTCCGTCAGGATTGCGGCTTTACGGCGACGGCTGCCGTCTGCAATTTCTATGACATCAGAAACCCGGCGGCCGAAAGCTGGAGTCTGCTGACCGGTCAGTAAAAATGAAGGAATGAGATCATCCAGAGCATCTTCGGTAAGTAGTTCCTGATCGCGCTCATTGCCTGACCATACGCGTGAAGCGCTCTCAACAGAGTCTCCCCGGAGCACCTCAAGGGTAAATTTTACTTCCCGTCCACTTACCGGAAGAGAGATTGCATTACCGCGGGCCATAGCACCCACGCGCGCAATTAATGAATCCACCATCGGCGCGGCCGGCGCCGGTGATGAAGTATCTTCAGTCGATTGAGTATGTGTGGTATGTCTTGGAATGACAGGAGCACGCTTCATTATCTAATCTCCCAGCGTGGTTTAATCAGACGATCAAAAATCTCATTGCAAACAGGCTCCCAGATAGAGAGGGCATTACGCCAGGCACCGGTTGAAGAACGTTGATCAATAGCCTGTTCAAAAACGGTTCTCATACGGATCTGACCTTTGCCGACTTCATCCGTTTCGCGCACAACATTTTTAAGGACCATGCTTCCCCAGGCATCCCGAATTTGTTCTTCCATCCACGGGGACTGCGAGCCATTATTATTACTGTATTTGGTAAGCAGAATACGGACATCTGGCTCGAAGCCTTTAAGATCCACGTTCTTAAGCAGGTCACGAAGCATATCGAAAAACTGCAGTGCGGAGGTGTAGTCGAACAGCTCTGCCGGAGTAGGGACAATCAGAACATCAGCAGCGCATACAACATTTATCGTACCGATACCAAGGTTGGGTGCGCTGTCGATAACTATCACGTCATAATCATGAGCGACAGTTTCAATGGCCAGACGGAGCATCAGGTGCGGGTCAGCAGGTAATTTGCCTTCGTCAAATTTCCCCATCAGCTCGGTTTCAATGCGGTGCAGTGCCAGACAGGACGGGATGATATCAAGGCCAGGCCAGCAGGTGGGCTTTATAGCGTAGCTGGCGTCATCCTTTTCCCCAAGATAAAAGGGCAGGAGAGTGTCCTCAGCATGAATATGAAGATCGGGCACCCATCCGTGATACATAGAAGCAGTTCCCTGTGGGTCATTGCCTTCAACAAGCAGAACACGGAGTCCTTTCAGAGCAAGATCCTGAGCCAGGTGAACGGATACTGAGGTTTTGTAAACACCACCTTTGTGAGCTGCAACGCCAATCACCGGCGGAAACGCATCTTCAGCACGGCGCAGTCGTGTACCAAATACATCCCGCATGTGATTGATTTGTTCGATGGTATAACCAACGCGTTGCTCAACTCTCCCACGGGTTTCCATATCAGGGTGCGGCAGCCGGCCAGCTTTCTCGGCATCCCTGATAGCCTGAGATGACACGCCAACTAAATCTGCCGCTTCACCAATCCTCCAGCGCCGGGTTATTTTCCGGGCTTCCGGACTGTCATCATTAAACTGTGCAATGGCGATTGCTTTCGTCATTTCATGACCAGCACTTATGCACTGGTTGAGTGTATCCATGAGTCCCATACTGAACATCCTTTAATCATCACTTTGCATTATTTTATTAAATCTTGGAATTTATTGCAAAGCAACAATAAAATCGCAAAGTGCACGAAAAAGTGCAAAGTGAACCACATTGGGTAATGAAAGAACGCAGGGGATTACAAAAGAGTACATACCGCAGTCAATATTAATCACTGCCGCTCGCCGCAGTAAGCGATCTCACACAGTGAGAAAGCGGCGAGGAAGCGGAAAATCACAGAATTCACAGATTGCACGTACGTCGGGTTGCTAAAGATGGCTCGGGATCAGCCAGTTATAATGAAATTGACGGCACTGTTGCAAAGTTAGCGATGAGGCAGCCTTTTGTCTTATTCAAAGGCCTTACATTTCAAAAACTCTGCTTACCAGGCGCATTTCGCCCAGGGGATCACCATAATAAAATGCTGAGGCCTGGCCTTTGCGTAGTGCACGCATCACCTCAATACCTTTGATGGTGGCGTAAGCCGTCTTCATGGATTTAAATCCCAGCGTGGCGCCGATTATCCGTTTCAGTTTGCCATGATCGCATTCAATCACGTTGTTCCGGTACTTAATCTGTCGGTGTTCAACGTCAGACGGGCACCGGCCTTCGCGTTTGAGCAGAGCAAGCGCGCGACCATAGGCGGGCGCTTTATCCGTGTTGATGAATCGCGGGATCTGCCACTTCTTCACGTTGTTGAGGATTTTACCCAGAAACCGGTATGCAGCTTTGCTGTTACGACGGGAGGAGAGATAAAAATCGACAGTGCGGCCCCGGCTGTCGACGGCCCGGTACAGATACGCCCAGCGGCCATTGACCTTCACGTAGGTTTCATCCATGTGCCACGGGCAAAGATCGGAAGGGTTACGCCAGTACCAGCGCAGCCGTTTTTCCATTTCAGGCGCATAACGCTGAACCCAGCGGTAAATCGTGGAGTGATCGACATTCACTCCGCGTTCAGCCAGCATCTCCTGCAGCTCACGGTAACTGATGCCGTATTTGCAGTACCAGCGTACGGCCCACAGAATGATGTCACGCTGAAAATGCCGGCCTTTGAATGGGTTCATGTGCAGCTCCATCAGCAAAAGGGGATGATAAGTTTATCACCACCGACTATTTGCAACAGTGCCCTGCCAGCGTACTGTTAATTCTGCTGGCGGTAGTCGTTTGGTTTACCCTGCCAGAGAGGAAAATACGGCAATTGGGCAAACAGCGTGCCACACCTCACTGATTAGGGTGTGGTTAACACTTCATTAATTAAACAGTCATTACTCTTACTTAACTGTGTGATATACCTATTTAGGGTTTGAAACATTAGAGTTTGAAATAGGTAAGGTCTGAGCAATGACTGAGCAAACGTCCCCCGCACAACTTGATCTCGATAGCGCGGCTCAGCCCCCCAGAGTTTATATCCGGGGGGACTGGGTGTTGGCGCATTACTGCGTTTTGGAGCCGCGCGTTGCGCAATTGCGCGCTAATATGCCCAGTGGGGGGGTATTTGATCTCAACCAACTGGGGGCGTTAGATACCGCCGGTGCAACGTTGTTAGCTCTGCTTCTGGGTGAGGACCGTGTAGCAAATTTACGCGAACTTGCGCCTAAATTGCCAGAAGAGCGGAGGATATTACTTGAAACGGTAAGCCATGTATTGCCTGACTTAACCCCTGAGTTGTCTGAAAAACCCACACGGTTTTGGCTTGAGATGCTGGCTAATACCGGCCGTTCGGTAGATAACTTATGGCAAGATATTAAGTCACTATTGGGCTTTATTGGTCTGGCGCTGGAAACCTTGCTGGGAACACTTTTTCGCCCCTCCCGCTGGCGCATTACCTCATTAATTGCCAATATTCAACAGATTGGCCTCAATGCTGTGCCGATCATTATGTTGCTCACCTTTTTGGTGGGGGCAGTTATCGCCTTTCTCGGTGCAACCGTACTCACTACTTTCGGCGCGGGCATTTTTACCGTCGATTTGGTGGTATTTTCTTTTCTACGTGAATTTGCGGTACTGCTTACCGCGATCCTGATGGCAGGGCGAACAGCCAGTGCTTTTACCGCTGAAATTGGCTTGATGAAAGCCAATGAAGAGATTGATGCTATCCAAACACTGGGCTTGAATCCGGTCGAACTGTTGGTGCTACCGCGCGTCTTGGCACTATTGATCTCTCTGCCGATGCTAACCTTTATTGGCATGGTTTGCGGTATTTTCGGTGGCATGGTGGTGTGTGCCTTAACACTGGATATCTCTCCCACTATGTTTTTGTCGATTATGCAAAACAGTAATGGGTTGCAGCATTTTCTGGTGGGAATAAGTAAAGCCCCTATTTTTGCTTTCCTGATTGCTATTATTGGCTGTCTGGAGGGGTTCAAAGTAACCGGTAGTGCTGAATCAGTCGGGGTTCATACCACCACCAGTGTGGTGCATTCGATCTTTGTGGTGATTTTGCTTGATGCCGTGGCAGCGCTATTTTTCATGGAAATGGGGTGGTGAGCCAAATGACGCAAGATGCAATCATTCAAATTCGCGATCTGGTTAACTGCTTTGGCGTACAGTGCGTGCATCAAGGGTTGAATCTTGATGTTAAGCGCGGCGAAGTTCTTGGCGTGGTTGGTGGCTCGGGTACCGGTAAATCTGTTCTGTTACGCAGTATTGTTGGGTTACGTCGTCCGACTGACGGGAAAATTCATGTTTTTGGCAAGGATTTAATGGCACTGTCAGGTCAATCCCGCGCCATGGTCGAGCGCCGATTCGGCGTATTATTTCAACGAGGCGCACTGTTCAGTTCTCTAACCGTGACCGAGAACGTGGCATTACCATTAATAGAAAACGCCGGATTACCCCGGTCTGAGGCTGAGCGATTGGCTCAGGTTAAACTGGCACTGGCTGGGCTACCGCCGGGCACTGGCAGTAAGTATCCAGCATCTCTGTCGGGTGGTATGGTCAAGCGTGTTGCGCTAGCCCGTGCCTTAGCACTGGACCCGGATATTCTGTTTCTTGATGAACCGACTGCGGGTCTTGATCCCATTGGTGCGGCGGCGTTTGACAGTTTGATCCGCACCCTGCGGGATGCCCTCAATCTAACGGTATTCTTGGTGACCCACGATCTGGATACGCTGTATACACTGTGTGATCGTGTGGCGGTGCTTTCGCAGAAAAAAGTGCTGGTGGTTGATACTCTGGATAAAGTTGCAGCGACTGATGATGGCTGGATTCAGGCGTATTTTCATGGCCCACGTGGCCGGGCTGCTTATCAGGCAGCGGCAATTAACAGTGGAGAGAGGTTGTAATATGGAAACCCGTGCTCATCATGTCGTTATTGGTTTGTTCACTCTTATTGTGGTGAGTGCCGCGCTGCTGTTTTGCCTATGGCTGACAAATTCCGGTTCTGATCGCCAGTTCAGATTGTACGATATCGTTTTCAATGAGCCTGTGAGTGGCCTGTCACAGGGTAGCACCGTTCAGTACAGCGGGATTCGAGTCGGTGAGGTGACGCAATTACGCCTGGACCGAGACAATCCGAATAAGGTTTGGGCACGTATTCGCGTTTCTGCATCTACTCCGATACGCGAAGATACCCAAGCTCGTCTCACCGTCGCGGGTATTACCGGCACCTCAAATATTCAATTCAGCAGTGGCAGCCAGACCAGCCCGTTGCTGGAGGGCAAAGATGACGAGGTTCCTATCATTATTGCTACCCCTTCGCCGATGAGCCAGTTACTGGCTAACGGTGAGAATTTCATGACCAATGCGAATGAAGTGTTGGTGCGTTTGAACCAGTTGCTGGCACCGGATAACCAGCAGCGCCTAGTAACGACACTGGATAATCTCGCGCTGGTCACCCAAACTGTGGCTGATCAACGTGGTGATCTCCGTACCCTGTTGCAGCAGTTGGCGCAGGCCAGTAAACAGGCTAATGAGACACTGACTCAAACCAATCGCCTGCTGCGTAATGCTAACGGCTTAATGGATGGGCAGGGGAAACAACTGGTCAGTGATGCCGCCAAAACCATGGCATCGTTGCAAAATACCAGTACCATCCTCAATAAATTGGTGAGTGAAAATAAAACCTCACTCAATAACGGGATGCAAGGGATGAATGAGCTGGGGCCGGCAGTAGATGAGCTGCGCAGAACATTAGCGACATTACGTGCCGCCGTTTCTCGTTTGGAAGAAAACCCAGCGGCCTTGTTGCGCGGCCGTGAAAGAACACAGGAGTTTACGCCTTAATGCTCTCTTTTAATGTGATGCGCTATGCAGGCCGCCGCGTGTGGCTATTGATGATATCCGGGGGGGCGATACTGCTCTCTGCCTGCACCATTTTACCTTCGGCCCCTGTATCACAAGTTTATCTTCTGCCGGTGCCACCTGCAGTCAGTGTGCCACACGCGCAGACAGTAAACTGGTCATTACGGGTTTCACAACCGGCGACGAACCAGTTTCTTAATAGCTCACGCATAGCGGTGCAGCCTCAGGGCCAGGAGATTGCGGTTTATAAAAACTCCCGTTGGAGTGATTCGGCGCCGATTTTGGTGCGCAATCGTCTTATTCAGGCGTTCCGTAGCGATGGGCGAATCCGTGCAGTCAGTAGCGACGATGATAGCTTGCAGGCTGATGTGGAGTTGAGTGGTGATCTGTCCGCGTTCCAAGGGGTATACCATGTTGGTAGCAGCGAAGTGCTGATCCGTTTTGATGCTCGGCTGGTAAGAATTTCAGATCGTAGGATTATTGCGACTCGCCAGTTTGACATTCGCCAACCGATAAAAGGTAACGAGATGAACGAGGTGGTTCAGGCCTTTGGCCTGGCCAGTGACCAGTTAGCCACTCAAGTGCTCAACTGGACGATGCAGCAATCCCCTGCGCAGGGTTGATATCTAAACCAGCACCGGTTGGTTTTATCTGAGGCGAGTTGGCAGTAGCTAACTCGCCTTTTTTATCGTCTAGTTTAATGATTCAAGGCGAATAATTGCGTCTAAGGGGAAAATATTCTCTTTATTGTTTTGTGATTAGTATCTCATTGAGTAAGGGATTAATGGTGTTTGAGTTATCTATTTCATTATTTTTAATATGTTTTTATTTAAATTGTTCTGTGGTTATCTTTTTTGTTAAAGAGAACAATATTCTCCAAGCATTAAAAACAACAAGAAAATAGGAAAAGTATTTCTCCCCGTAAAACCCTAAGATAAAAATAATCCAAATCACTGATTAATTACTTCAAATGCAAAAAATAACACATCAACAATTACTCGATTGGTTGAAAAAGGAAGTGAAACTTTCATTAGGTTGTACTGAGCCTATTGCTATTGCGTATGCTGCCGCAGTGGCTGCTAAATATCTCAACGCACCGATATTAAAAATAACGGGGAATATATCGGAGAATCTGTATAAAAATGCGATGGGAGTCACTATTCCGGGAACAAGCTATTGCGGAGTCACTCTTGCGGCGGCAATAGGGGCTATTGGTGGTAACGCGGATGCCGATTTAGAAGTATTAAAAGATATTACTGCGACACAAATTACCGAAGCCTATATATTTAATGAATCAGGTAACGTGTGTCTAAACGCAGTAGATGCTACGGATTTTATTTTTATCGATATTACGCTATATAGTCTTAGTGATCAGTGCCGGGTAGTGATTCAAGGTAGCCATACTAATGTCACTGAAGTTTATATTAATAATATAAAGCAAATATTAGTCCGAGACCTAATTGCCGCCAATGATAGTGGGGTACTACCCGAATTTTCCCTTAACGACGCATTTAAATTTGTAACCGATGTCGCCGCTAAAGACATCATGTTTATGCTGAAAAGTGCTGAGATTAATACCGCGCTTTCTGACGAGGGGCAAAGGAAGAACTATGGTTTGAACGTGAGTGGCGCGTTGTCGCAAGCCAGAAAAAATGGCTTTATCAGCACTGACTTACTGAGTCAAATGTTGATCAACACCACTGCGGCATCAGATGCCCGTATGGGCGGCGCACCCTTACCCGCGATGTCAAATTATGGCTCTGGTAATCAGGGGATTACCGTGACAATGCCGGTAGTGACACTTGCCCGACATCTTAATACAGATGATGAAACACTGGCCCGGGCATTAGCGTTGGCCCATCTAAATAGATGCGCGGAATAGTAGATCACTGAAAGGGAACTCAGCCCGGATTGTGCGATCTGATCAATCGCCAAACCAACCAAAACCACCAACCGGACTGAGCGATGCCGATCATAGCACCAATACCCCGTGGCGAACGACGCCTGATGCAGAAAGCTATTCATAAAACGCGCGATAAAAATCATGCCCGCAGACTCACGGCCATGCTGATGCTTCATCGGGGTGAACGGGTCAGCGATGTTGCCAGAACTCTCTGTTGTGCTCGTTCATCCGTTGGTCGCTGGATTAACTGGTTTACGCACTCAGGTATTGAAGGCCTGAAATCCTTACCCGCAGGGCGCTCCCGACGCTGGCCTTTTGAACATATCTGCACCCTGTTACGTGAGCTGATAAAGCATTCTCCCGGCGATTTTGGTTATCAACGTTCACGCTGGAGCACCGAATTACTGGCATTAAAAATCAATGAGATAACCGGTTGCCAGTTACATGCAGGAACCGTTCGCCGCTGGTTGCCATCTGCGGGGCTTGTATGGCGCAGGGCCGCGCCAACTCTGCGTATCCGTGACCCACATAAAGATGAAAAGATGGCGGTAATCCACAAAGCGCTGGATGAATGCAGCGCAGAGCATCCGGTATTTTATGAAGATGAAGTGGATATCCACCTTAATCCTAAAATCGGTGCGGACTGGCAGTTGCGCGGACAGCAGAAACGGGTAGTGACGCCGGGGCAGAACGAAAAATACTATCTGGCCGGCGCACTGCACAGTGGCACGGGTAAAGTCAGCTACGTGGGCGGCAACAGCAAAAGTTCAGCGCTGTTTATCGCTCTGCTGAAGCACCTGAAAGCCACTTACCGGCGGGCGAAAACAATCACGCTGATCGTTGATAACTACATTATCCATAAAAGCCGCGAAACACAGCGCTGGTTGAAAGCAAATCCCAAGTTCAGGGTAATTTACCAGCCGGTTTACTCGCCGTGGGTGAATCATGTGGAACGGCTATGGCAGGCACTTCATGACACGATAACCCGTAATCATCAGTGCCGCTCAATGTGGCAGTTACTGAAAAAGGTCCGCCATTTTATGGAAACCGCCAGCCCATTCCCCGGAGGAAAACATGGTCAGGCAAAAGTGTAGCGGTATTAGGCGCAGCTATTTAGCCGCAATCTCAATTCATATGCGTTATACCCGATTGTCTGCATTGTGTGCGGCGTCAACGGCAGCAATGGGGGCGGCGGCAGGTATGAGTTGGTTATTGACCCAAGATTTTCAAACTATCTCCTACGCGGTCAGTAATATGATCAGTGATATTAGTGGCATTATTTGCGATGGTGCATCAAATAGTTGTGCCATGAAAGTGTCTACCGCTACCGCCTGTGCATTTAAGTCGGTGTTGATGGCGCAACAAAATAGTGTTGCAGGGGAGCGTGATGGCATTGTTTCCTGCGATGTTGAAGGTTCTATCAATAATTTATGTAAATTAGTGTTATCGCCAATGAGGCAAACAGATAAAGAAATTATCAGTATAATGACACGTAAATAAATATTACGGTTTAACCGCGTGGCCTAACGTCATTATTAATAATGATCGGCGGGCTATCGTTAAAATTTAAAGGGACAAATAATGAGCAAATCAAAATCGATCGCGACTCTGGTTATCCATGCCGGAGATCAAGTTGACCGGGGCAATAATGCTATTTTTCCACCGATTACTACCGCCAGTTCCTTCATTCAGCCAAATTTAGGCGAAGAAGGGGAGTTTTGTTATTCCCGTTGCAGTAACCCGACAAGATATGCATATGAAACCGCCTTGGCTGAGTTGGAAGGAGGTATCTATGCTACGGCAACCGCTTCCGGTATGGCAGCAACTGCACTTATATTGGAATTGCTACCTAAGGATTCCCATGTATTAGTAATGAAAGGGGTCTATGGCGGTACTTATCGGTTGTTTGAACGTCTGCGTAAACAAACTTCAGGTACGACATTCAGTTATGTCGATCTTGGGGTCTGAGGGCCAATGGAACGAAAACGTACGCTAAGGAAATAACCAATTGTTATAATTGATATTATTCATTCTTCTCTATGAACTGAAAGCCCGCACTAAGCAATGTTTTAGCCTCAAATGACTTTTTTACCTACCCAACTAACGTAACGATCGCACATCAGGTCGTTTTTCAACCGCATAGTGACACCTGCACTCACATGCGAGAAAACACATATGATTTTGACTTCTTGTTTTGGTGGAGAGACAATACCCATTCATAGCAGGAGTACATAATGCCAGAAATTGCATCCCTACAACTTTTCAAAATACTATCTGATGAAACCCGCCTGGGTATCGTGCTACTGCTCAGGGAGATGGGGGAGCTGTGCGTATGCGATCTCTGCACAGCGCTGGAACAATCACAACCCAAGACCTCCCGCCATCTGGCGATGCTTCGGGAAAGTGGCCTGTTGCTGGATCGCAAGCAGGGGAAATGGGTTCATTATCGCTTATCCCCGCATATTCCTTCCTGGGCTGCCCTGGTGATTGAGCAGGCCTGGTTAAGTCAACAGGACGACGTACAGGCCATCGCCCGTAAGCTGGCATCGGCCAACTGCTCTGGCAGCGGTAAGGCTGTTTGTATCTAAAAATTTTGCCTGTACATATATGTTTTTACGAATATGAGGTGTTAAAGATGAAAATGTTAACGGTGTTTGATCCGGCGATGTGCTGCAGTACCGGCGTTTGTGGTTCAGATGTCGATCAGGTTTTGGTCAATTTTTCTGCTGATGTGCAATGGCTGAAAGGGCGTGGGGTTCAGATCGAACGTTATAACCTGGCGCAGCAGCCTATGAGCTTCGTTGAGAACGAAAAAGCGAAAGCATTCCTTGAGGCTTCTGGAGCTGAAGGGCTTCCGCTGCTGTTGCTTGATGGTGAAACGGTGATGGCCGGGCGATACCCAAAACGCGCTGAACTGGCTCGCTGGTTTGGTATACCGCTGGAAAAGGTGGGTTTAGCTTCCACCAGTTGCTGTGGTGGTAAAACTTCCTGTTGTTGAGTATGTCAGGAGGACATATGAAATTCTTAGAGAATATCCCGTCTTACCTGTTTTTCACCGGTAAGGGAGGTGTAGGCAAAACTTCGATTTCCTGCGCAACGGCTATACGTCTGGCTGAACTGGGAAAGCGTGTTCTGCTTGTCAGTACCGACCCGGCTTCCAATGTCGGTCAGGTATTCGATCAGACTATCGGTAACACTATCCAGCCCGTGACTGCTGTGTCTGGTCTTTCGGCTCTGGAGATTGACCCGCAGGACGCCGCCCAGCAATACCGCGCCAGAATCGTTGACCCTATTAAAGGTCTTTTGCCTGATGACGTTGTTAACAGCATCAGTGAACAGCTTTCAGGAGCTTGTACGACAGAGATCGCTGCATTCGACGAGTTTACTGGCTTACTGACTGACGCTTCTCTGCTGACCCGCTTTGATCACATCATTTTTGATACTGCCCCAACTGGCCACACTATTCGCCTTCTTCAGCTTCCCGGAGCCTGGAGCAGCTTCATCGAAAGTAACCCGGATGGTGCTTCCTGTCTTGGTCCAATGGCTGGGCTGGAAAAACAACGCGAGCAATATGCTCATGCGGTTGAGGCATTATCCGATCCTGAACGAACTCGCCTTGTGCTGGTCGCGCGATTGCAAAAATCAACACTGCAGGAAGTCGCTCGTACTCATGACGAATTATCAGCTATTGGCCTTAAAAATCAGTATTTAGTCATTAACGGTGTCCTGCCTGCGAGCGAAGCAGAACGTGATGCACTGGCCGCTGCAATATGGCAACGGGAGCAAGAGGCGCTGGCAAATCTTCCTGCCGGGTTATCTGATTTGCCGACAGACAACTTATACCTGCAGCCGCTGAACATGGTTGGTGTATCCGCATTGAAAGGCCTGCTCAACGAACACGCTGAGATAACATCGCTTCCTGAACAAAGCCCACAGAACAAGCCAGAGAATATGTCGTTGTCTGTCCTGGTTGATGATATCGCCCGCAGTGAACACGGTTTGATTATGCTGATGGGCAAAGGTGGTGTGGGCAAAACCACAATGGCTGCGGCTATCGCCGTCAGTCTGGCGGATAAGGGTTTTGATGTGCATCTCACCACCTCAGATCCTGCTGCACATCTCAGTACAACGCTCAATGGCAGCCTCAAAAATCTGCAGGTCAGCCGAATCAACCCTCACGATGAAACTGAACGCTATCGTCAGCATGTTCTTGAGACGAAAGGCAGGGATCTGGATGAGGCTGGGAAACGGCTGCTCGAAGAGGATTTACGTTCTCCTTGCACAGAAGAGATTGCGGTGTTCCAGGCGTTTTCACGCGTAATTCGTGAAGCTGGCAAACGGTTTGTGGTCATGGATACGGCACCTACCGGGCATACGCTATTACTGCTTGATGCTACCGGGGCTTATCACCGTGAGATTGCCAGGAAGATGGGGGATAAAGGTCATTTTACCACTCCGATGATGCAGCTTCAGGACCAGGAACGTACCAAAGTTTTGCTGGTCACTCTGCCTGAAACCACACCTGTACTGGAAGCGGCAAACCTGCAGTCCGATCTTGAACGTGCGGGGATTCATCCCTGGGGCTGGATTATCAATAACAGCCTTTCGATTGCACAGACGCAATCGCCGCTGCTTTGCCAGCGCGCCCTACAAGAGCGTCCTCAAATCGAGGTTGTGAAAAACCAGCATGCAAGCCGCATAGCGTTAGTACCGGTAATGGCTGCAGAGCCCACTGGCATCGAGAAACTCAGAGAGCTGGTTGTTTAATTTTTTTTGTATATACAGGGCGGCAAAGCCGTCCTGTCTGGAGGATTTATGTTACTGGCAGGCGCTATTTTTGTCCTGACCATCGTTTTGGTTATCTGGCAACCGAAGGGATTAGGGATCGGCTGGAGTGCGACGCTGGGCGCGGTACTGGCGCTGATCTCTGGCGTAGTCCATTTTGGTGATATCCCTGTAGTGTGGAATATTGTCTGGAATGCGACGGCGACCTTTATTGCCGTGATTATTATCAGCCTTCTGCTCGATGAATCGGGCTTTTTCGAATGGGCGGCGCTGCACGTTTCACGTTGGGGTAACGGTCGCGGGCGTTTGCTGTTTACCTATATCGTTTTGCTCGGCGCAGCGGTGGCGGCACTGTTTGCCAACGATGGTGCGGCATTGATTCTGACGCCAATTGTTATCGCCATGCTGCTTGCATTAGGTTTCAGCAAAGGCACTACGCTGGCATTTGTCATGGCCGCCGGGTTTATTGCCGATACGGCCAGTCTGCCGCTTATCGTGTCCAACCTGGTTAACATCGTTTCTGCAGACTTCTTTGGGCTGGGTTTCACTGAGTATGCGTCGGTAATGGTGCCGGTGGATATCGCAGCCATTATCGCCACGCTGGTGATGCTGCATCTGTTCTTCCGCAAAGATATTCCGCCAACTTACGACCTGGCTCTCCTGAAAGCACCGGCAAAAGCGATTAAAGATCTGGCAACCTTCAGAACCGGCTGGATAGTGTTGATCCTTCTTCTGGTTGGCTTTTTCGTCCTTGAGCCGTTGGGTATCCCGGTCAGTGCGATTGCTGCTGTAGGGGCTGTCATTCTGTTTGCGGTGGCGAAGCGAGGCCATGCCATTAACACTGGCAAAGTGCTTCGCGGTGCGCCATGGCAGATCGTCATATTCTCTCTGGGAATGTATCTGGTGGTCTATGGTCTGCGTAATGCCGGACTAACAGAATACCTCTCCGGTGTGTTGAACGTGCTGGCAGATAAAGGACTTTGGGCCGCGACGTTTGGTACTGGCTTCCTGACGGCTTTCCTCTCTTCCATCATGAACAATATGCCTACCGTGCTGGTTGGTGCTCTCTCTATTGATGGCAGCACTGCAACAGGCGTTATCAAAGAGGCGATGATTTTTGCCAACGTGATTGGCTGCGATCTTGGACCGAAAATTACACCTATTGGTAGCCTGGCAACGTTGCTCTGGCTGCATGTCCTTTCACAGAAGAACATGACCATCACATGGGGATACTATTTCCGCACCGGGATCGTCATGACTCTGCCTGTGCTGTTTGTAACGCTGGCCGCGCTGGCGCTACGTCTCTCTTTCACTTTGTAATGAGATACTGATATGAGCAACATCACCATTTATCACAACCCAGCCTGCGGCACGTCGCGTAATACGCTGGAGATGATCCGCAACAGCGGTATCGAGCCGACCGTTATTCTTTACCTTGAGACTCCACCTTCACGCGATGAGCTGCTCAAACTCATTGCGGATATGGGCATTTCCGTCCGGGCTTTGCTGCGTAAGAACGTCGAGCCGTATGAGGAACTGGGTCTTGCAGAAGATAAATTTACTGACGACCAGCTCATCGACTTTATGCTACAGCATCCGATTCTGATCAACCGTCCGATCGTAGTGACGCCACTGGGAACTAAACTTTGCCGTCCTTCAGAGGTTGTTCTCGATATCCTTCCAGATGCCCAGAAAGCGGCTTTCACCAAGGAAGACGGTGAAAAAGTCGTTGATGATTCAGGTAAAAGACTGAAATAAAGACGAAGGGGGCATTTGCCCCCTTCATTATTACTTCGCCATTTCTTCCAGCAGGTCAATACCAACCGGCTCTTCGCTCTGTAGCGCTGTTAATGCAATACGCTTTGCATACTGCTCTTCCACATCAGAGATGAGAGGCAGCTCGCGGTTCGCCCTGATCTTCAGGAAAGGCGAAGACGGTTGAGCAGCTGCCAGGCTGTTATTAACGACCCATGCCCACGGCTCGATGCCAGCTCGGCGTAGATCCTGCTGCAGGTTAGCGGCTTCCAGTACAGGTGTCGTTTCGGCAAGCGTCACGATAATCACCTTCGTCTTCTCCGGGTCTGCTGCTTTTTCGCTATCACCTGTCTTCGATGTCAGAAAGCGAGAGAATTCGGCTTCATGCTGTCGCCAGAACACACTCATGCAATTGTTGAATGCCTTTACATCACTCATGTTCGTCCTCAAATTTTGCTCAGATTAACCCGGCTCTCATCTTCCAGAATTTTATAAACAGTGGAACGGGCAATACTGAGCCGGCGGGCAATATCTGTTGCACCAGTTCCCTGCTGATGAAGTGCCAGTACACTATTTCTGTCGATGATGCGCTTTCGGCCAAACCGGATACCTTTCAGCCTGGCCTCCTGCCGTCCTTCGTTCGTACGCTCCAGAATCCTCCTGCGTTCGGCCTGGGCTACAGCTGAAAGAATGGTCACAACCATTTTCCCCATTTCACCGTCGGTGCTGATCCCGTCGTCTATGAATCGGACCGCGACTCCCTGAGCGTCGAATTCTTTTATCAGTTGGATCATATCGGCAGTGTCGCGGCCAAGCCGGTCGAGTTTCTTCACCAGGATGACGTCACCTTCCTCCACCTTCATTCGCAGCAGATCCAGTCCTTTCCTGTCGGTAGAACTGCCGGATGCTTTGTCGGTAAATATGCGACTGGCTTTCACCCCCGCCTCTTTAAGCCCCTTGATCTGAATATCGAGGGACTGCTGGCTTGTTGATACCCGTGCGTAACCAAAAAGTCGCATAAAAATGTATCCTAAATCAAATATCGGACAGTGGGTGTCTGTTATAACAAAAAATCGATTTAATAGACACCTAGACAACACCATTTTAGTGTGTCCGAGAATTTATAACATTTCGGACGGTTGCGAAATTGTTAATATATAACCGTCAGGCAGGAAGGCCTATATGCCCGTCGATTTTCTGACCACTGAGCAGGAACTGAATTATGGTCGCTATGTTGCAGAACCCAATGACGTGCAGCTGGCGCGCTATTTTCATCTTGATGAGCGAGATCTTGCCTTCATTAACCAGCGACGGGGAAGGCATAACCGGCTGGGAATTGCGCTTCAGCTCACCACCGCCCGTTTTCTGGGCACCTTTCTGACAGATTTAACCCGGGTTCTGCCGGGTGTTCAGCAATTTGTCGCGGTGCAGCTTAATATCCGCCGTCCGGAAGTCCTTTCCCGCTACGCAGAACGGGATACCACCCTCAGAGAGCATACTGCGCTGATTAAGGAATATTACGGTTACCATGAATTTGGCGATTTCCCCTGGTCTTTCCGCCTGAAGCGCCTGCTATACACCCGTGCATGGCTCAGTAATGAGCGACCCGGCCTGATGTTTGATTTTGCCACCGCCTGGTTGCTTCAGAATAAGGTCCTGCTGCCCGGAGCAACCACACTTGTACGTCTCGTCAGTGAAATACGTGAACGGGCAAATCAGCAACTTTGGAAGAAACTGGCCGCGTTGCCGGACAGCTGGCAGACCGCCCGCGTGACTGAGCTGCTGGACATTCCTGAGGGGCAGCGAATTTCACCGCTGGAGCAACTGAAAAAGGGACCTGTCACCGTCAGCGGTCCGGCATTTACCGAAGCGCTGGAGCGGTATATCCGGCTGCGAAACCTGGAGTTTTCCCGACTGAGTTTTACCGGTCTGCCCGCTATACAACTACGTAATCTGGCCCGTTACGCAGGCATGGCGTCGGTAAAATATATCGCGCGAATGCCACAGCAGAGAAAGCTGGCCGTACTCACCGCATTCGTTAAAGCACAGGAGACTGCGGCGCTGGATGAAGCCGTTGATGTGCTCGATATGCTTATACTGGATATCACTCGTGCGGCGAAGAAAACGGGGCAGAAAAAACGGCTCAGGACGCTGAAAGATCTTGACCGTGCTGCGCTACTGCTGGCGCAGGCATGTTCATTGTTGCTAGCTGAGCAGGCTGACGATGCTGAACTGAGGGAGACCATATTCAGCAGCATACCGAAAAGTAGGCTGGCAGAATCCGTCAGCAAGGTAAATGAGCTGGCCCGGCCTCAGAACAACAATTTCCATGACGAAATGGTGGAACAGTACGGGCGGGTAAAGCGTTTTCTTCCGGCGGTATTGCGCGACCTGCATTTCCAGGCAGCGCCAGCCGGAGAACATACGCTGTCCGCCATTCATTATCTGACCGAACTGAACGGCTCGAAAAAGCGCATCCTGGACGATGCGCCTGAACATATTATTACCGGCCCCTGGAAACGCCTGGTATACGATGCGGAGGGCCGGATACAGCGTGCCGGTTACTCGCTTTGTCTGCTGGAGCGCCTTCAGGATGCACTACGCCGACGGGACATCTGGCTCGAAAACAGCGATCGCTGGGGAAATCCCCGCGAGAAGCTGTTGCAGGGGGAAGAATGGCAGGTTCAGCGGGTCCCCATCTGTCGGGCGCTGGGACATCCCACTGATGGACATAAAGGCGTGCAACAGCTGGCGCTCCAACTGGATAAAACCTGGAAAGCCGTCGCATCTCGCTTTGAAGGAAATGCGGAGGTTAATATCTGCCATGACGGTAAATATCCTTCCCTGACTATCAGCAGCCTGGAGAAACTGGAGGAGCCACCATCGTTGCATCGTCTCAACAGTCGGGTAAGGCAGCTACTCCCGCCGGTAGATTTGACGGAACTGTTGCTTGAGATAGATGCCAGAACGGGCTTTACACGTGAGTTTACGCATGTCAGTGAATCCGGGGCCCGGGCGCAGGATCTGCACATCAGCCTGTGCGCGGTCCTGATGGCTGAGGCTTGCAATATCGGGCTGGAACCGCTGATAAAGCACAATATACCGGCGCTGACGCGCCACCGGCTCAGTTGGGTGAAACAGAATTACCTCCGGGCAGAAACGCTGGTCAGCGCCAATGTCCGCCTGGTTGATTTTCAGTCCACACTGGAGCTTGCTGGCCGCTGGGGTGGCGGCGAAGTGGCTTCAGCTGACGGCATGCGCTTTGTCACGCCGGTGAAAACCGTCAATTCAGGACCTAACAGAAAATATTTTGGTTCCGGACGTGGCATCACCTGGTACAACTTCGTCTCTGATCAGTATTCTGGATTCCACGGCATCGTTGTTCCCGGCACATTACGTGATTCCATTTTTGTGCTGGAAGGCCTTCTGGAGCAGCAGACAGGGCTGAATCCGGTTGAGATCATGACAGACACAGCCGGTACCAGCGACATTATTTTTGGCCTCTTCTGGCTGCTGGGATACCAGTTTTCTCCTCGGCTTGCCGATGCCGGTGAAGCAGTATTCTGGCGGGTGGATAAATCGGCAAATTACGGTGCACTAGACGAACTGGCTCGTGGTTGTGCCGATCTGTCGAAAGCCGAGTATCAGTGGGATGAGATGATGCGAGCCGCCGGTTCGCTGAAACTGGGTACCATTCATGCTTCAGAACTCATTCGCTCTTTGCTGAAAAGCTCGCGCCCATCAGGGTTGGCACAGGCGATCATGGAAGTGGGGCGCGTCAACAAGACGCTGTACCTTCTAAATTATATTGATGATGAAGATTATCGTCGGCGGATCCTGACGCAGCTAAACCGGGGAGAAGGCCGCCATGCTGTGGCGAGGGCGATCTGCTACGGGCAGCGCGGTGAGATCAGAAAGCGCTATCGTGAAGGTCAGGAAGATCAACTGGGTGCACTGGGCCTCGTCACTAACGCAGTGGTACTGTGGAACACACTTTATATGCAGGAAGCCCTGAGCTGGATGCGCAGGAATGGAGAAGAAACCGGGGGTGAAGATATCGTCCGGTTATCCCCACTGATGCACGGGCATATCAATATGCTGGGGCATTATACGTTCACGCTACCGGAGGATATTTTGAAGGGGGAACTGAGAGAATTAAATTTTAATTTAAACAATGAATTACCTTCTTAGCGTACGTTTTCGTTCCATTGGCCCTCAAACCCCTATTACGGCTGAAGTCGCCTCTGGATTGGCCCAAGCAGCTTACGCTGTTGGCAGAAGAGTTAACCCAGAAATCACTGCACTGGCCAAATCAGCGGTTAAAAATGCTCTGCGGCAAGGATGGCTATTCCGGCATTCCTCACCCGCAGACCAAATCCGTGGATAAGGGCAAGTTGCATGAGGAGTCGATAGAGCACTGGGCGGCAAGATTTCACAGTTGGATGACATCAATCTAACGTATTGAAGAGATTTAATAAAAGACGAACTATGTCTACGTTTGAGGCTTTATATCTTGTTGTTATAGTAAAGATGGTGCATGATTGTAATCAATTTGATGATAACAATAGCGCTATATGGATCACATCACTACATTCTCCTTTCATTTCATAGCTGCGGCACATGATTAGTTCTCCCTCTAAACGGGTCGAGGATTTGAGCCTTGCCCAGCGCGAGCGGCTGGCCTACATCGACTTCCAGCTCTACTTCTTCGGTGATATTGGGCGCCCAGACCTGATTGAGCGCTTCGGTGTGGCGCCGGCAGGGGCAACTCGCGATCTGGCTCTTTACCGGGAAATCGCACCGCAGAACATTGAATTCGATGGTAGCAACAAGATCTACCGCATAGGCAAGGCGTTTGTTCCAATTTTCGAGCACTCGACGCAACGTGTTTTGTCGACACTCGCGCTTGGGTTTGGAGATGGTGTGAACGTCGACTCGCGGCCGCTGCTGCCATGCGAGTCTCCAGTGGCTTTGAGCTGCCCACGGATGGATGTGCTGGCCCCAATCTGCCGGGCTATCCACGCCAAGCGGCCAGTAGCCATCCGCTACCACTCAATGAGCAGCGGTGAGACCGAGCGGATCATTGTGCCCTTTGCGCTGGTCGATACCGGCCTGCGCTGGCACGTCCGAGCTTTTGATCGCAAGAGTGGCGAGTTCCGCGACTTCGTTGTCACCCGCATTGAAGCGCCTATCCTGCTTGATGAAGAACCCAAGGCTAACGAGCGTTCGGACAACGACATTCAGTGGACTCGGATCGTGGAGTTGGACTTAGTGCCTCATCCGCGCTTTGCGCGTCCCGAGGTCATCAAGATGGACTACGGGATGACCAACGGGTCGATCAAGATGCGCGTGCGGGCTGCTGTTGCGGGCTACATGCTGCTGCACTGGAGCGTGGACTGCTCGCCTGACCATCGCCTCAAAGAAGAACAGTATCGCCTATGGCTTAGCGATCCGCTGGTGCTGTACGGAGTCGAGAGCGCCAAGCTGGCTCCAGGATACCAAGCCCTGAGCAGTTCCAAGGGATCATAGGAAAGAGGAAAACAATGGCCAAGACACTTGAAGCCCACGACAAACTGATCCGCGAGATCTTCGAAGGCAGCTACCAGTTCGAGATTCCGGACTACCAGCGTCCCTATGCCTGGACAACCGAGCAGGCCACAGAGCTGTTCGATGATCTGCACTCGGCGATGCTGGATGCGCGTGTCTCCGGTGCAACCAGCCAATACTTCCTCGGCAGTATCGTTCTGATCAAGAACGACCGAGAGCCCAAATCGTCGGTGGTCGATGGCCAGCAGCGCCTGTCGACGCTGACGATGCTGTTTGCAGTGCTGCGCGAGGCCATGCCGCACGCAGCCGACGACATCACCGATTTCCTCTACAAGAAGGGCAAGGTCAGCCTCGGCGAGAAAAATGAATACCGCCTGACCGCCCGCGAGGAGGATGTCGACTTCTTTCGCACCAACATTCAAGAGCCGGGCGGCATCGCACAGTTGGTCACTAGCACCGACAAGCTGGAAGACAGCCGACTTCGATACCGCGAAAACGCCATGCTGCTGCTTGCCAAAGCCAAGGCGCTACCGCCCGCCGATCTGATCGCACTGTGGCAGTTCCTGGCCAACAACTGCTCGCTGGTTGTTATCTCCACGCCCGATCTTGAAGCTGCCTACCGCATCTTTTCCGTGCTCAATAATCGGGGGCTTGACCTCGCGCCTATCGACATCATCAAGGCGCAGGTTCTGGGCCTAATCCGCACCACGGCAGGCGACATTAAGAGTCGGGTCTATGCCAAGGAGTGGAGTCGCATCGAAACCTCACTGGGCCGTGACGCCTTTGGTGATCTGTTCGGTCACATCCGTAGCATCTATGCGAAGAAGAAGCAGAAGTACATTTTGGTCAAGGAATTCCAAGAGCACGTCACCGAGTACAATAACCCTATCGCCCTGATCGACTCCGTCATCAAACCTTATGCAGAAGTATGGGACTTCGTGCGCGACGCTGACTTTGAGGCGACCGAGCACGCCGAGACGATCAACGAGCACCTGTTCTGGCTCAACCGCGTGGACTTTAAGGACTGGGTACCCCCGGCACTGGTGTATTTCAAGCGATTCCGGCAAAAACCAAAATTGCTCGCAGAATTCTTCGAATCACTAGAACGCCTTACCTATTTCATGTTGGTCACAAAGGTGGGTATCAACGAACGCATCGAAACCTACGCTGCGCTCATTAAAGACATCGAGTCCACAGCCTTCGACGGCGCTCTAGTCACCTTGGGCACTCTGGCACTTACAGACAAACAGAAGCGAGATTTCGTGGCTGCTCTCGACGGAGATATCTACCGCAACCTGCCCAAAGCCCGCATGGCACTGGTTTTACGTCTCGAATCTCTGGTTCGAGCCCCTGGAGTGCAGCTGCAAAACGCCGTGTCGCTGGAGCATGTGCTGCCGCAAAACCCGCCTGACGGTTCGGACTGGATCAAGTGGTTCCCGGATGAAGACGAGCGAGATTGCTGGACGCACCGTTTGGCCAATCTAGTTCCGCTGGATAGGAACAAGAACTCATCTGCCAGCAACTACGACTTTTCCAAGAAGAAGGATGCCTACTTCAGGGGTAAGGGCAAGGCGTCTCCCTTCGTGCTAACGCAGGAAGTTAGGTCAGAAAACGAGTGGACACCCAACCTTCTGGCTGAGCGTCAGAAACGCCTGATGGGAGAACTCAAAAATCATTGGAAACTCGCCGTCACCACAGACAATGCCAGCGCCTCAGCGGCGAATTAAGGTAAGTATCGATGCATAAGAAGCAACAACAAGACCAAAGCCAGATCAAGTGGATTTCCGATTTCATCTGGAACATTGCCGATGACCGCTTGCGCGACGTCTATGTACGCGGCAAGTACCGCGACGTGATCCTGCCCTTCACCGTACTGCGACGGCTTGATGCCGTGCTAGAGACGACGAAGGATGCTGTGCTAGAGCGCAAGAAGCTCCTTGATGCCCATAAAGTGGTCGAGCAGGACGGCGCTCTGCGTATGGCAGCAGGCCAAGCCTTCTACAACGTATCGGAATTTACTCTGGCCAAGCTCAAGGCCAGTGCCGCAGGCCAGCGGCTGCGTGATGATTTTATTGCGTATCTGGATGGATTTTCGCCCAACGTCCAGGAAATCCTCACCAAGTTCAGTTTTCACAACCAGATCCAGAAGTTGGTGGATTCGCACGTTCTGGGCTATTTGATAGAAGATTTCCTCGACCCGGAGGTCAATCTCTCGCCGTTGCCGGTTAAGGATGCCGACGGCCGCATCAAGCTGCCGCCGCTGGACAACCATGGCATGGGCACGGTGTTCGAAGAGCTGATCCGCCGCTTTAACGAAGACAACAACGAAGAGGCTGGTGAGCACTTCACACCGCGCGATGTGGTGAAGCTCATGGCCAAGCTACTGTTCCTGCCTGTGGCCGAGCGCATCGAGTCTAGCACCTATTCGCTCTACGATGGCTCCTGTGGCACAGGTGGCATGCTCACAGTGGCCGAGGAATCGCTATATGAGCTGGCCGAACAGCACGGTAAAGAGGTATCAATCCACCTGTTCGGGCAAGAAATCAGCGACGAAACCTACGCTATCTGCAAGGCAGATCTGCTCTTGAAGGGCGAAGGTGAGGGGGCCGAGAACATCGTCGGTGGCGCTGATAAATCCACTCTGTCTGCCGACCAGTTCCGTTCGCGCGAATTTGATTTCATGATCTCCAACCCGCCCTACGGCAAGAGTTGGAAGACCGATCTGGAGCGCATGGGGGGCAAGAAGGAATTCAATGACCCGCGCTTCATTGTCAGCCACGGGGGCAATGCCGAATTCAAGCTCCTGACTCGCTCCAGTGACGGACAGCTCATGTTCCAGGTGAACAAGCTGCAAAAGATGAAACACCACACGCCGTTGGGCAGCCGCATCGCGTTGGTTCATAACGGCTCCGCATTGTTCACCGGCGATGCAGGCCAGGGCGAGAGTAACATCCGCCGTTGGGTACTGGAGAACGACTGGCTGGAGGCCATCATCGCCCTGCCGCTCAACATTTTCTACAACACCGGCATCGCCACCTACATCTGGGTGTTGGCCAACAAGAAAGCCGAAGCGCGTCGTGACAAAGTGCAGTTGATCGATGCAAGTGGCTGGTTCCAGCCACTGCGCCGCAATCTCGGCAAGAAGAACTGTGAACTCTCGGATGGAGACATCCAACGAATTATCGACCTCTACCTCGGCGAGGCGCAGGAAACCGCCGAGTCGAAATGGTTTGACACTCAGGACTTCGGTTACTGGAAGATCACCGTCGAGCGCCCGCTGCGCCTGAAAAGCCAGCTCTCCGACGAGCGAATCGAACCTCTGCGTTTTGCCACCGGCGACGAGGCGATACGCACCGAGATCTACGCCACCCACGGCGAGGCGCTCTATACCGATTTCGCCAAGCTCAAGCCGACCATCGAGGCATGGCTGAAAGGCGAGGACGAGAACGAAGAGGACGAGAACGAAGACAGCGGCGATGACAGCGAGACTCCCGCCGCGCGTAAGGCCGTGCCCGCCAAGCGCCGCAAGAAGCTGCTCGACGCATCGACGTGGCTGCGCGACAAGGCGCTGATGGTGGTTGCGCAACGGGTGCAAAAAGCTCTAGGTAGCACCGTGTTCGATGACCACAATGAATTCCGTACCCGCTTCGATACTGCCCTGAAGGCACAGGGTGACAAGCTCGGAGCGCCGGAGAAGAAAGCCATCTACAAAGCTGTGAGCTGGCGTGACGAAACGGCCCCGCCAGTCATTGCCAAACGCAGCAAACTCAAGACGAGCGACTTCTTTGAACCCGGCTTCGATGGCGCGTACCTGGAGACCGTGGGCAAGGATCGGTTCATGGTCGAGTACGAACCCGACAGCGAGCTGCGCGATACTGAGCAGGTCCCGCTGAAGGAGCTGGGTGGTATCGATGCGTTTTTCGAGCGTGAAGTGCTGCCGCATGCGCCGGACGCCTGGATCGCTACCGACAAGACCCAGATCGGTTATGAGATATCGTTTGCCCGCTACTTCTACAAGCCAGCACCACTGCGCACGCTGGAAGATATTCGAGCCGACATCCTCGCGCTGGAGCAGCAGAGCGAAGGGTTGCTGCACAAGATCGTGGGGGGCGCGTAATGACAGTGGCGAGTGTGTACCCGAACTACCGACGGCCGAAAATGCGCTGGTTGCCTGCTGTGCCGGAACACTGGAACGAGCAACGTGCCAAGACATTCTTCCGCGAGGTGGATGAGCGCTCGAAGACCGGACAGGAGGAACTGCTGTCGGTGTCTCACCTCACCGGCGTTACCCCGCGCAGCCAAAAGAAGGTCACGATGTTCAAGGCTGCGAGCTACGTTGGCTCCAAGCTGTGCCGCCCTGGCGACATCGTCATCAACACGCTGTGGGCGTGGATGGCGGCGCTTGGTGCGAGCAAGCACGAGGGCATCGTCAGTCCCGCCTATGGTGTGTATCGCCCGCATCACGCCGATAGCTTCAATCCGGCGTATCTCGACTACCTGTTGCGCACCCGCGCCTACGTGGCCGAATACATCGGACGCTCGACCGGCATCCGATCCTCGCGCCTGCGCCTGTACCCGAATCAGTTCCTCGACATTGCGCTGATCCAGCCCCCGCGCCCTGAGCAGGACCAAATCGTCGCTTACCTGCGCGCTCAGGATGCGCACATGGCCCGCTTCATCAAGACCAAGCGCGATCTGATCAAGCTGCTCACCGAACAGAAGCTGCGAATTATCGACCACGCTGTCACGCGCGGCCTTGATTCATCGGTGGCTCTGAAGCCGTCCGGCATCGAATGGCTGGGTGAGGTACCGGAGCACTGGGAAGTGCAAAGGCTGAAGAACGTGGCCAACGTGGTCTTGGGCAAGATGCTGACCACGGAAGCCAAGGCTGGCGATGGGGATTTCAAGCCCTACCTGCGCTCCACGAATGTGCAGTGGATTAAGCCCGATGTGCGCGACGTAAAGGAAATGTGGGTAGCCAAAGCTGAGATGGCGCAGCTCCGCGTCCGCAAGGGTGACTTGCTGGTCAGCGAAGGCGGAGAAGTTGGTCGGGCCTGCATGTGGAACGATGAACTGCCGGAGTGCTACATCCAGAACTCTGTGCATCGGGTTGCGGCCAAGCCGATGATGCTGCCGGAATTCCTGTTTCACCAGTTTTTCACCTATGGCAAGCGTGGCCGTTTCAATGCCATCGTGAACCGCGTCAGCATCGCGCACCTGACGCGCGAAAAGCTCGTGACGATTCCGTTCACCGTCCCTCCCATCGAAGAACAAAAAGCCATCTGCCGGTGGATCAGCGACGAATGCCAGCCGCTGGACGACGCCATCGCCCGTACCGAAGAAGAAATCAAGCTGATCCGCGAATACCGCGACCGCCTGATTGCCGATGTGGTCACAGGCCAAGTGGACGTGCGGGGCTGGCAGCCCGGCCCGGACGACGTGGTGGACGACACGGCGCTGGCTGCGCTCGGCGATGACCCAGATGATGTGACCGAGGAGGAGGATGGCGATGGCGAAAACTGACACCAGTGAGCGCTGGTTCGAGGCGCGCGTGGTACGCAGCTTGACCGGTGTGCCGCAGCCCGAGTACAGCCATGAGCTGGCTCCCACGGACTTCGCCGCCACCCACAACGGCTACGTGCAGGGCAAGCCCACTGACTACAACCGCGACGTGGCGCTGGATGTGACACAGCTGCTCGCCTTCTTGCAATCCACCCAGCCCAAGGCAGTAGACACGCTGGAACTGGCGGCGGACGGCATCAAGCGCACTCAGTTCCTGCACCGGTTGCAAGGTGAGATCACCAAGCGCGGTGTGGTGGATGTGCTTCGCAAGGGGGTTAGCCACGGCCCCGTACACGTCGATCTCTACAAGCTGCTACCCACGCCGGGCAACGCAGCAGCAGCAGACGCCTTCGGCAAGAACATCTTCAGCGTTACCCGACAGGTACGCTACAGCAACGAATCCGGCAACGAGTTAGACTTGGCCATCTTCATCAACGGTCTGCCGGTGCTGACTTTCGAGTTGAAGAACTCGCTGACCAAGCAGACCCTGGCCGACGCCATCGTCCAGTACCAGACCACGCGCAGCCCGCAGGAGCTGCTGTTCCAGTTGGGGCGTTGTGTGGCGCACATTGCAGTGGATGATGTGGAGGCTGCGTTCTGTACCGAGCTGAAGGGCAAGGCCTCGTGGTTCCTGCCATTTAACCAGGGCTGGAACAGCGGCGCTGGCAACCCACCCAATCCGGATGGTCTGAAGACTGATTACCTATGGAAGCAGGTGCTGACTCGCGAGTCGCTGGCCAACATCATCGAGAGCTACGCGCAGGTGGTAGAAGAGGAAGAAGTGGACGCTGGCGGCAAGAAACGCAAGAAGCGCAAGCAGATCTTCCCACGCTTCCATCAGTTGCGCACGGTGCGAGCCCTTCTGCGCCGCGCCCATGCGGATGGGGTGGGTAATCGTTACCTAATCCAGCATTCGGCAGGAAGCGGCAAGAGCAACACCATTGCCTGGCTGGCGCACCAGTTGGTGGAGCTGCGCCGCAAGGACGATCCGCTGACGGTGCAGTTCGACTCCATCATCGTCATCACCGACCGGCGTGCGTTGGACACACAGATCGCCCGCACCATCAAGGGTTATGACCATGTGGCGGCGATCTTCGGCCACTCCGACAACGCGCAGGAGCTGCGCGAGTATCTGCGCCGGGGCAAGAAGATCATCGTCACCACGGTGCAGAAATTCCCGTTCATCCTCGATGAGCTGGGCGACCTCTCAGGCAAGAGCTTCGCGCTGTTGATCGACGAGGCGCATTCCAGCCAAGGCGGCAAGACCACGGCGCGGATGCACGAAGCCCTCGGCGGCAAGGTTGCTGCGGAGGAGTTCGAGGAGGACAGCACGCAGGATGCAGTCAACGCGGAAATCGAGAAGCGTATTGCCTCGCGCAAACTGTTGGCCAACGCCAGCTACTTCGCGTTCACTGCCACACCTAAGAACAAGACGTTGGAGTTGTTCGGCGAGAAGACCCTGGTCGGTGACAAGGTGCAGTCCCGCTCGCCCGAAGAACTGACCTACACCACCAAGCAGGCGATCCAGGAGAAGTTCATCCTCGACGTGGTGGAGAACTACACCACCTACGACAGCTTCTATCAAGTGGCTAAGACAGTGGCGGACGATCCGGAGTTCGATAAGGTGAAGGCGCTGAAGAAGATCCGCCACTACGTCGAGTCGCACGACAAGGCCATCCGCCGCAAGGCCGAGATCATGGTCGATCACTTCATCGCACAGGTTGTGGGTAAGCAGAAAATTGGCGGCAAAGCGCGGGCCATGATCGTGTGCAACGGCGTTGAGCGGGCCATCGACTACTGGCGCGAGGTGTCGGATTACCTCACACAGATCAAGAGCCCGTACAAAGCTATCGTGGCATATTCGGGTGATTTCGAGATTGGTGGTCAGAAGAAGACCGAGGCCGATCTCAATGGGTTTCCAAGTAAGGACATTCCGGCAAATCTCAAGCAAGACCCGTATCGCTTCCTCATCGTTGCTAACAAGTTTGTCACCGGCTTCGATGAGCCCTTGCTGCACACTATGTATGTGGACAAGCCACTGGCGGGCGTTCTGGCGGTGCAGACCCTGTCACGTCTGAACCGGGCTCATCCGCAAAAGCACGACACTTTCGTGCTCGACTTTGCTGACAACGCCGAGGCGGTGAAGGCAGCGTTCCAGGACTATTATCGCGCTACCATCCAGACTGGAGAAACCGACGCCAACAAACTGCACGACCTAAAGGCTGAACTCGACGGGCAGCAGGTGTATAGCTGGCAACAGGTGGAAGAATTGGTGACCTTGTACTTGAGTGGCGAAGACAGGGACAAACTCGACCCCATCCTCGATGTGTGCGTGGCCGAATACACCGACAAGCTCGGCGAGGACGATCAGGTCAAGTTTAAGGGTAAAGCCAAGGCCTTCGTGCGCAGCTACGGCTTTCTTGCTGCGATTCTGAGCTACGGCCACCCGACGTGGGAGAAGCTCTCGATCTTCCTGAATTTCCTCATCCCCAAGCTGCCAGCACCCAAAGAGGAAGATCTCTCCAGAGGGGTGCTGGAGACTATCGACATGGACAGCTACAGGGTGGAGGCCAAAGCGGCGCTGAAGATGGCAATGGCCGACGCCGACGCCACGGTCGAGCCAGTGCCGCCGGGCGGCGGTGGCGGCAAGGGCGAGGCAGACATCGACAAACTTTCCGCGATCATCAAGACCTTCAACGACCTGTTCGGCAACATCGAGTGGAAGGACGAGGACAAAATCCGCAAGGTCCTCACCGAGGAAATCCCTGCGCGAGTAGCGCAGGACAAGGCTTACCAGAATGCGCAGGCGAACTCCGACAAGCAGAACGCCAAGTTGGAGCACGACAAGGCGCTCAACCGCGTGGTGCTTGAGCTGCTTTCCGACCACACCGAGTTGTTCAAGCAGTTCAGCGACAACTCCAACTTCAAGCGCTGGCTGACGGACACAGTGTTCGATGCGACCTACCAGCGGGGCGCGGTGCCGCCGAAAGCACCGCCGCAGACTGGGGCGTCGGCATGAGAAGGTGCTGGTGCGGGAGGGTGCGATGATCTTGCCCCTCCATTTCCGGACAGCTTTTGTATCTTAAGTTAACGATGCCCGCTGCCGCCGGTATTCCCTCGGAGAGTGGTATCCCAGCGCACTATGCGGGTGGTTTTCATTATAGTGATTGAACGCCGCTGCAAGGCTCTGTAGCGCTGTTCTCACATCCGGTTTGGGCATGAACGCGATGTAATCTTCCTTCATCGTTTTCACGAACCGTTCAGCCATACCATTGCTCTGTGGGCTGCTCACCGCTGTTGTGCAGGGCTCCAGATTCAGCTCTACGGCGAACCTCCGCGTTTCATACGCCGTATACGCTGAACCGTTGTCCGTCAGCCACTGCACCGGTGTGTCCGGTAACCTGTCACCGAAGCGCTTTTCCACCGACCTCAGCATCACATCCTGCACCGTCGAACTGTCGTAGCCTCCCGTGCTCGCTGCCCAGTCTATGGCCTCTCTGTCACAGCAGTCCAGCAAGAACGTGACCCGCAGTTTTTCACCGTTGTCGCAGTTGAACTCGAAGCCGTCTGAACGGGGTCAGTTTGGATATAGAGAATTATTGTACGGTAAGCCTGTTTTTTGAACAGACTTACCTATAGCAATAGGGTGTACTGGATTGGCCCCTATATTTCCATACACTTTTTATCACTTAACCCATTACTGGTTCGCCGCCGCAGATATTCCCGTGGCGAACGATACCCCAGTGCACTATGCGGATGCCATTCGTTGTAATGTTCGAAGGCCTCCGCAAGGTTCTTTACCGCTGTTAACCCGTCGGGTTTCGGCATGATGCTGATGTAATCGCGCTTCATCGTTTTCACGAAGCTCTCTGCCATCCCGTTGCTTTCCGGGCTACGTACCGCCGTATGTTTAGGCTCCAGTCCTACCATTCTGGCGAACTGACGCGTCTGATAAGAACGGTAGGCTGAACCGTTGTCTGTCAGCCACTCAACTGGGGATGTCGGCAGGCTGTTACCGAAGCGACGCTCCACGGCACCCAGCATGACGTCCTGCACGGTTTCACTGTCATATCCACCGTTACTGGCCGCCCAGTAAAGTGCCTCGCGATCGCAACAGTCCAGAGCGAACGTGACCCGCAGTTTTTCACCGTTATCACAGCTGAACTCGAAGCCGTCAGAGCACCACCGCTGGTTACTTTCTCCAACGGCCACTTTCCCTGTATGCGCCCGCTTCGATGGCGGTATTTCCGGTTTACGCTCAAGCAGCAGCGCATTCTGACGCATGATGCGGTATACGCGTTTGGCATTGATCACCGCCATGTCGTCAGTTTCTGATTGTCTGCGCAACAGTGCCCATACCCGACGATAACCATAGGTGGGCAGATCGCCGATAACGGTATGGATACGGGCCAGCGCGTCAGTATCATCAGGCTTGCGCTTGCACCGACGATCCTGCCAGTCCTTCGACTGACGGGCTATGGCATGCAGTTGCGCACGTGAGACCCGGAGGCAACGACTGACAAGGCTTATTCGCCATCCTCCGGTAACAAGGGCACGTGCGCTATCCACTTTTTTTGTCGGCCATATTCAACGGCTTCTTTTAGCAGCTCGTTTTCCATGGTTTTCTTGCCCAACAGGCGCTGCAGCTCTTTAATTTGCTTCATCGCAGATGCCAGCTCCGACGCGGGCACAACCTGTTCTCCTGCGGCAACGGCTGTAAGGCTGCCTTCCTGATACTGCTTACGCCACAGGAACAGCTGACTGGCAGCAACGCCATGCTGACGGGCGACCAGCGACACGGTCATTCCGGGCTCAAAACTCTGCTGAACAATGGCGATTTTTTCCTGAACACTTCGCCGTCTGCGCTTCTCTGGACCTAAAACATCAATCATTCGGACTCCAACGACTAGTCTAAAAACTAGTATTAAGACTATCACTAACTTAAGTGATACCAACTGTCTGGAGATTCATGGGGCCAGTCTACTGAGCTGACACAATGTATCAGAAAAGAGATCCCCCGATCGGCCAGTAAGCACAACGGGATAATCAGAGTCACATTTTGTCTTCATCGTAAATGCGATGACACCCGTCCGTACTGAACCCGGCAGGTTTATGATGGACGGCTCCATCCGTCAGGATAATGCAGACGGCAGGCATCCGGTATGACGCCAGGTACAGAGATACTACGGGCCCGCGCGCTGGCCGAGAGGCAACCGGTCATTCTGCCGCCCGAAGGTACCAGAAACGGGGATCCGTTTTGTAAGGTTTATCCACAGGAACCGGGGATAAGGGTGTGGGTAAGCGCGGCGATGTATGTCAGACAGGTCGACTCAGGTAAAAAAATGCCTGCTTCGGGAGCAGGCAAACAGGCGCTGACGGCATGCACGCCGTCAGCAAAATTTTATAATTTCCGGCAGCAGGCTGTTTGTTTCCGGAAATCGACCGAGTATGTAGGCTATCCACGACATTCGCGGAACAGGTCGCTTTCCGGAAGATAGGCCCCGGTGGTGATGTCCCAGAGCCCCAGTACGGACGCGAAAAGGTTATCGTGGGAATATGTTGGATTGGCCCCTATATTTCCATACACTTTTTATCACTTAACCCATTACTGGTTCGCCGCCGCAGATATTCCCGTGGCGAACGATACCCCAGTGCACTATGCGGATGCCATTCGTTGTAATGTTCGAAGGCCTCCGCAAGGTTCTTTACCGCTGTTAACCCGTCGGGTTTCGGCATGATGCTGATGTAATCGCGCTTCATCGTTTTCACGAAGCTCTCTGCCATCCCGTTGCTTTCCGGGCTACGTACCGCCGTATGTTTAGGCTCCAGTCCTACCATTCTGGCGAACTGACGCGTCTGATAAGAACGGTAGGCTGAACCGTTGTCTGTCAGCCACTCAACTGGGGATGTCGGCAGGCTGTTACCGAAGCGACGCTCCACGGCACCCAGCATGACGTCCTGCACGGTTTCACTGTCATATCCACCGTTACTGGCCGCCCAGTAAAGTGCCTCGCGATCGCAACAGTCCAGAGCGAACGTGACCCGCAGTTTTTCACCGTTATCACAGCTGAACTCGAAGCCGTCAGAGCACCACCGCTGGTTACTTTCTCCAACGGCCACTTTCCCTGTATGCGCCCGCTTCGATGGCGGTATTTCCGGTTTACGCTCAAGCAGCAGCGCATTCTGACGCATGATGCGGTATACGCGTTTGGCATTGATCACCGCCATGTCGTCAGTTTCTGATTGTCTGCGCAACAGTGCCCATACCCGACGATAACCATAGGTGGGCAGATCGCCGATAACGGTATGGATACGGGCCAGCGCGTCAGTATCATCAGGCTTGCGCTTGCACCGACGATCCTGCCAGTCCTTCGACTGACGGGCTATGGCATGCAGTTGCGCACGTGAGACCCGGAGGCAACGACTGACAAGGCTTATTCGCCATCCTCCGGTAACAAGGGCACGTGCGCTATCCACTTTTTTTGTCGGCCATATTCAACGGCTTCTTTTAGCAGCTCGTTTTCCATGGTTTTCTTGCCCAACAGGCGCTGCAGCTCTTTAATTTGCTTCATCGCAGATGCCAGCTCCGACGCGGGCACAACCTGTTCTCCTGCGGCAACGGCTGTAAGGCTGCCTTCCTGATACTGCTTACGCCACAGGAACAGCTGACTGGCAGCAACGCCATGCTGACGGGCGACCAGCGACACGGTCATTCCGGGCTCAAAACTCTGCTGAACAATGGCGATTTTTTCCTGAACACTTCGCCGTCTGCGCTTCTCTGGACCTAAAACATCAATCATTCGGACTCCAACGACTAGTCTAAAAACTAGTATTAAGACTATCACTAACTTAAGTGATACCAACTGTCTGGAGATTCATGGGGCCAGTCTATATGTCCTGTTAACGGCATTATGCTGCAGACACGCGGCGTTAATATTTTTAGCAGCAATGAAGCCTGGCGACATCCAGAGCTGCATCGGGATGTGCGTCTGCTGATCCGGTGCCAGTTTGTAGGGGGTACCGTGCAGATACAGTCCGCTCTCTCCCAGAGATTCGCCGTGATCGGACACATACAGCAGTACGGTGTTGTACTGTTCGCTGTATTGCTTAAGCTTTTCAATCATCTGCGCTAACACATAGTCGGTGTGGCGAATGGTATTGTCGTAGGTATTAACCAGCTGTTCCTGCGTGCAGTTTTCGATATCGCTGCGCGCACATTCCGGCATGAAGTGACGATGCTCTGCCGGATAACGCTGGTAATAGGTCGGTCCATGGCTGCCAATCATATGGAAGGCGATCAGCTTGTCTCCGGCCATTTTGCCGATTTCGGTATCCAGGTTTTCCAGCATAACATCGTCATAGCAGGTTTTACCGTCACACAGTTTTTTACTGATACCGGGATTAATTTCGACAGTCGGGATACGGCTGCATACGCCTTTACACCCGCCATCGTTTTCTTTCCACAACAGCGAAACCCCCGTTTTCTGCACGATGTCGAGGACATTTTCACTGCCGGCAGCCTTTTTACCATCGTAATCCGTCCGGTTCATATCCGAGAACATACAGGGCACCGAGACTGCGGTCGCCGTGCCACAGGAACGCATATTCCTGAACGAAATAACGCCATCGATTTTGCTGGTAAAGGCATTTGTGTCACGCGGGTAGCCGTTCATGGAGAAATTCTGGCTCCGTGCCGTTTCGCCAATTACCAGGAACATCAGCGTGGGTTTACCATTCCGGGTAACGCGCCTTGCATCATCCCCCAGCGTCCGGAAAGGCATTTTCGTCGTAAAATAGGTATCCTTCACGTAATGGAAAGTGCTGTACGCATAGTTTGCCGGGATAATTTCTTTGTTCAGCGTCGGGTTATTGCGCCCGACAGAAGCATAATCCTGGTAATACAGAGCGGCAACACCTGCAATCAGGATCAGCGAAGCGAGCATGGAAAGCAGCCGGTGGGCAACCCCTTTGTACCATTTGTCTGCATATTCAATTTTAATCAAAAACAACAGGATAGCCGGAAGAATGCCCATGAAGACCAGCCACAGCACCAGTGAGCCATTCAGGTAGGCATGCGCTTCCTGTGGGTTTGTTTCCAGTATATTTTCGATCATGGACTGATCAAACATCACTTTATATTTCAGTGTGGCGTAACTCACCACCGAACCGGTGACCAGCAACAGGGCAAAGAAGGGTTTGAGCAGGTAGCGAACCGAGAAGGGCATAAACACAAAGTTAAGCGCTGCAACCAGCACAAACGGAATGGAGATGACGAACCCCGCCCTCACATGTTCAAGACGGCTCAGGATATCGTAGAAATGCAGCAACACCGGCCAGTTAAGTAAGAATGCAAAAACGAGTGCCAGAAGTAAAACCAAGGGGATTACCCTCATCCTGAAAAGTACGGGCATTACGATCTCCATCAATAATATGTCCCCGCCCGGGGTCACAGGTTGCACCAGAAAAAGGGCAACAGGTTATCAGACCCGGCGGTTCCTAAGCGAAACTATTTTTTAATGACTAGTACCCAATCAGTGAGTTATCTCTGGTATCCGGCCTGAGTCGCCGGTAGCGGTATTGGGATACAAAGCGGAGCAGCCAGCTGGCCGTTTACCGAAGGGAAAAGATGAAGACGTCCTTCAGACTGCGCAACAGGGGAAGCAGCGTAGTCCGGAGTTCCGCCTCCTCTGTTCAGACAGTACCGGATATGACAGCAGCACGGCTGCCACCGGCATTACTGTTACGGTTTCTTGTTAAGTTATTAACTTAATATGATATTAAATGTCAGTCAGATTCAGGCGATCGCGGGCCGTGCGCAGGCGCGCTTCGCCGCGGCGATCGTACTGCTGGGTGGTGGTGACGCTGGCATGCCCCATCGCGTCCTTTACCGTGATGAGATCCTCGCCATTATCGAGCATGGCGGTGGCAAAAGTTCGCCTTAAATCGTGCGGGGCACATTTTGTAACCCCCGCCTGGCGCTGGCGGACCTGCAGGACGTGATACACCGCCTGGTCGGTCAGCCGGTCGTTCGTCAGGGTGTCAAAGCGGCGGATACGGGTGAACAACGGCCCGTCTTTTTCTCCCCGCACGTCATCGATCCACGTCCTTAGCCGCTGCCAGGTGCCCGCCGGCATATAGGCCAGCCGCTCCTTGTTTCCCTTACCCAGCACCCGGAGCGCCCGCTCATCTGTGACAACGTCACGCAAATCCAGCCCTACCGCCTCTGACCGGCGCAGGCCGCAGCCGAGAATGACGGCCAGCATTGCCGCATCGCGTACCCCGATGCTGGAGTCATCGGCCTCGCAGGCACCAAACAGCGCCCGTATCTCCTCCGGCGGCAGGGCCCGGCCGCGCGGCAGGCGGCTGCCCCTAAGGTTACGCACCGCCCGGATGTGCTGGAAGCTCTCGACGTCCATGAGTTTCAGCATCCAGGCTTCCTTCGCCACCCCCTTGAGTGCCGAAAGATAGGTGTTGACGGTCGCCGTGGCCCGGCCGGTGTCGCGCAGGAGCTCGGTCACGGCCATAACGTGATGACGGCGCAGGCTGCCCCAGCTGCAGGACTCCAGGGACGCGGCGCCGAGCATGCCGGCAACAATACCGAGGAACGAGGCCATGGTCTGCCGGCTGCGGGGGGAATTGAGGGAAAGCAGGTAGGCCCGGGCGGGACCGACCTGGCTTTCAGTACCAACCAGCGCCGGCAGGAAATCCCCATCAGGTGGAATGACCGCCGGTGGCGGGAGCTGCTCGGGTTCATCGTCAGGCATCAGTGTCATCCGGGGCTCCGTCCGGGCCGGAAAGCGTCCGGCGCGCTGCGTGAAAAATCGGGGAAAAGTATACGCCAGAGCGTACCGCATAGAGTCTACTTTCTCAAACGTACATTTTAATAAGTAGAAAAGTTATTGAGTCCAGTCTCTGTTGCCTATATCTTTAACAAAGATAAAACATTTGAATTATCTGTTAAATGATATGGCTATCAGACATGATGATCTGAGGGCGGTAGCATTCCAAAAACAAGAGCAGAAGAGGCGGAAGTTCAAGTTGAGCATGGGCAAAACGATTTCAAGAAAAAAACGTCTATCTCAGTACTATACAAACCGGGATGTGGCAGAGTTGCTTATCTCATCATTACCATCAGACGAAGCAAGTACAATCATTGACTTAAGTGCTGGTGAAGGCTCGTTGTTGATGACAGCTGCGCTCAAATACGACAACGCAAAGCTCTACGGAATTGATATTGATGATGAAAACTGCAGAAAGTTAGACCTATTACAAAACACGACGAGTATATGTTTAGATGCAACCCATTCAGCCAGTTTTGATAAAATAAAGGCACAAAACAGTACATATGGCATAGTCATTGGCAATCCTCCTTTTTATACAGCTGAACATACTGCCTATACAAGGTTCTTATTTAAGGAGTGGGCACTAAATCATAAAACAAAATATTACAGAGCTGAGGTTTTGTTCTTAATGTTATCGCTTAAGTTGCTTGATCGAGACAGTTGTTGTGGAATTGTTGTACCTGATACGATATTTTCAAGCGAGAAATATAAACCACTCAGAGAAAAAATAACCTCATTATTTAAATATATAGATGTTATAGAATTAGATAATAAGGCATTTTTGGGAACTGAAGCAAGGACTCATATTCTCACTGTCAGTAACAAAAAATCAATAAGCCCATCAATAACAACAAGAAGTTCAAAAAAAAATAAAGCGATAAGGCTTAAAAAAGAAGAGTTTATTGAAAGGGCCGACCATCAATATAACTCTTTTAAATATAACAATAACGAAAAAACGATTGAAACTTCAGGTATAAAAGTTATGAGAGGGAATATCAGCAAAACGAAAAAAACTCAACTGCATGATGCGATAATCCATTCATCTTCTTTTTATAATGATTTTTCTTTATTTGAAAATAACAATGACAGTGCAGAAAATGGTTCAGCCGTACAGGCGGTGAAAGGAGATGTTGTTGTACCCCGTGTAGGAACAAGATGTTTGGGGAAAGTTGGGATCATACGAAACGGTTCTTTTTCCATTACAGATTGTGTTTTTGTTATCAAAGCTTCTGAGTACGAATGTGGTGAAATGGTTGCCGCGGCATTAAAATCGAAATTTGGAGTCGACTGGATTAAAAGTATTTCGAAAGGCATTGGAGCGCAGTACATAACATTAAATGACATAAAAAAACTACCCCTGCGATAATAACATCATGAAAATAGATCATATTACAGCAAGAGATACTGAAGCGATTATTGAACAATCCAAAAAATTAATCAAGATTGGTTACTGGGATAATGTAAAAGTATCAGTACTGCAACGCTGGTTAGATAATTTCAAGGATGAAAAGGAAAAATATCTTGCAGCCTCTGTGTTAAGCGAGTTGATATATCGTAACAGAGAAACTGTTACATCTATGGGCTATAATATATTCTCAATTATTCTCCCACAGATCTTAGAGGAGTTAGATATTTACCATATTGAGGATATTGAAAAATGGATGAATGACATCAACTCGCCAAAACATGCAAGGAATCTTCCGTTTCGAACGTCCGTAATAAATAATGTGGATAGTAAAGTCACTAAAAGTGGTGATGTAATACACACATTCCTACAAAGAGATTTTTTCGATAAAAACTTAGGGGTAAAAGTTGAAAATATAGAAAAATTGCCACCAAGAATCAAAGCGATAGTTTTTTTTGATGATATGCTTGGTTCTGGCACTCAAATTGACACTTTCATGAAAGAAACAAATCTTGATGAACTTGGAAAGAAAATAATATTCATTCCATTTGCGGCTCTACGCGATTCAACAATAAGGATACAATCTAAATATAAAAACCTAATTATTAGGCCTGTTGAGTACTTGGATGAAAATCATAGTTTCTTTAGAGCATCCAACAGGAGAATAAATAGAGAATATTTCTATACACATAATGATTTCTTAAGATTGTACATTGATATATGTAATAAGAACTCAATAAGCAATCCATTAGGGTTCGGTAATTTGGGGCTTAGTTATGTCTTGGCAAACTCAACTCCAAATAATAATCTTTCATTCCTCTGGTTTGAAAATGAAGGATGGAATAGGTTATTCAAAAGGTAAAATATGAAATTTAACGAGATTTTTTCGAAAAACCGTGCCGAAGAATTACCTGATGATCTCTATGGTAAATATGTTCTTCCCTTAGGGTACGAAGATGTAAATCTAAAAAAAACGACAAAAGCAAGTATAGTTATTGGGGGGAGAGGATATGGAAAAACGATGTTCTTAAAGTATCATTGCCACCAGACAGCTCTAAGTGTGAATAAAGATACGATTGGTATTGAGGATCTTTCCAATCTGGGTATATATTGGCGCCCGGATACATCCTTTAGCCAGTTATTAACCGAAGCTTGGCTCGGAAAATTTTGGTCAACAGCTTTCAAAACGTACATGAGTCTATCGCTGATTATTGAGTTTGTTAAACTAACCAATAATTTATTGTCCGAAAAATCTCCTGTTTTTTCGTTGAAAGAGAAGATTAATAATCTGAAATTGCCAGATACAATTTCTGAAGGTTTGGGCATTGATAAAAATGCGAAACTTGTTGATGTTAGCGATCTTTTACATGAAAGACTGTTTACTCTTTGCAATTGGATAAATGCCCCAGTTACTGAAACACCACCGTTTTCTCTTGATACAAAATTTTCATTACAGAATATCATTAGCAAACTACATGCAATAACTGGATGCATTATAAAGCCTAATTTTCAAGTTTACATTGACGAGTTCGAGAACTTGACATCAGACCAGCAGGCAATAATCAATACTTTAATGAAGCACGGATCCATGCCGTTACTGTTCAGTGTTGCCTATAAGAAAAATGCTAATATTTCACATAAAACGTTAGGCAACGAAAGCATTGTTGAGCAGCATGATTTCAGATATATAGACTTAGAAGAACTGTATCTCAATGACTTTGATACATTTGCTGGTGAGATATTAGCCCTGCGCTTTTCAGATTATATAGAAAACACTGATCATGAAAAACTCCGTTCCATATTTACGTCAGAACATCAAATCCCGCACAGACAAACGAAGGAGTATCAGGATTCAATTAAAAATCTGGCCAGTAAGTTTCTTCCTGAAAAATCGACAAAAGAGATATCACATGAAATATTCAGTGATGACGCATTAACTAAAAAATTACATTCAATGATTGAAACCGGTTTGTCTAAATCAAAGTCAAAATTGCAAGTTCAATATTTTATAGATGATAAATTTCCTGAGGCAAGCCTGATAAATGGTGCATTGCTGAATAGGAAAAGTATTAGCCCAGACGAGGTGTTAGAACAATATTTGCAATATAAAGCAGGACATACAACAAAATATAAATCATGGATACCTAACAATCTCGTCGGTGTAATTCTCTATCTTTATAATAAATTACCAACCAGAATCTGCCCACTGTACGCTGGCTATAAACAGTTTGTATATTTATCAAGAGGGAACATCAGACATTTTCTGGAGTTATGTCACCAGTCGGTAACAAAAACAAATATCACGTCTCCACTGCCGCCAAAAACGATACCATCCATGACAATCGAAGCTCAATTAGAGGCCACCCTGAAGACGAGTGAACTCGAAATTGAAAAAATAGGAGATTTTGGTGCTCATGGAATGCATCTAAAAAGAGTGGCTAAAAGACTTGGTGCGATTTTCAACTATTGCCAATCTCGACGTTCTCAGAGCGAATCAGAAGTAAACCATTTCACTTTAGATTTAACTGATATAAATCTTCTTGCTTATAATGTTAAGGAAATCCTAAATGAATCATTGGTGTGGTCCGTGCTGATTGAACAGAAAGGAACGAAGAGTAAATCAACTGACAACCTGGAACTCAATGATTACGTCTTACATCCAGTTCTTGCACCATATTTTGGAATAAGCCACAGAAAAAAGAAAAAAATAAAATTTAGCAAAGGTGAGGTTGAAACCATTTTTGTAGGTAGTGATGAAGATTTTTCATCCTTGTTAAAGAAATATGGAGCCCGGTGGGATATCGATGACTCATCTTTTGATGTTTCTAGTTCAGTCACATCATACCAGTTGGGCCTGTTATGATAAAATTCAAACGTATCAGAACTCACAACAACTTAGATTTTACTAATCGCCATCATGACATTTTTTTCTATGGTGAAGAGTTAGATGAGAGAACTGGCCTGGCGATAAAAAAAGTAAACGCAAGCAATGCATTTCAGGTTAAATATGTAAAAGATGAATATGCATTAAAACTCAATGGTAATAAATACAAATTGTTAGCATTGAAGGATGCATTAATCTCTATGTCGCCTAAAAAAGTAATAATAGACTCTACTTCTCTTGATTTCCCTGAAATATTGTATCTTTTTTACTCCATTAATATGATTGAAGGTATAGAATCATTTACTGTTCTCTACATTGAACCGAAAGAATACAGTAAGTCGCCTTCGACTGAGGGCGGGGATGAGGAGTATCAATTAAGCGATGGCCGACAGCCATTTTCTTCTCTTCCCGTATTTTCACTGAATACAATCACATCTGGCTTACAAAAAACCAGCCTGGTTTCATTCTTAGGATTTGAAAACTCTCGTCTAGGCCAGATTTTAAGTAATGATGATGGGGCAAGCTTCAATAAATTACTGGCTTGTATATCAGTCCCAGCTTATATCCCAGGCTGGGAGAACAAATCACTCAGAAAGCATTTATTACATTTCGACAGCATGGAGACAGATCTAAGAACCTGTCCTGGTGCAAACCCTTACGCCGTATATCAGACCTTATTAGATATATATGCAGAAAACCCAAGACTGGTGCTGACATCCTTAGGTACAAAGCCTACGGCTATCGGTATCTGCGTTTTCTTAATTAACAATCATCCAAATAATAGCGTTGAAAAACAATTGGGAGCAATATATGACTATCCTATAAAATCCATCAACCGTACAATTGGAATTGGTGAGATTTACTCCTACGAACTATCAATAAGCTAACGTCCCGCCTACGTTCATACGTTTGAAGTGTTCGGTACCACCGGCTCTGTGACAGTTCAAGCTCATCATCAAAATCTTCGGCTACAGGCCTAGTTTTATTGTGGAGAGTAATTACGGTGATTGAATAAGTCGTGAAAATTGGCAACCTCCATTCGGCTTGTTCCAACTGATGCAGAGCCGGGCTATTGATCCACTCAAAGAGATGGCTCATGCATCAGTTGTATTGTTGTAAAGCCACACCGTCATATTGTATTTGAAAAGAAAACGCTTTAGTCAATCCCAGCCTTAATAACTGTTTGATGTTCAATATAACGTTCTATACTTGAAAAGACTATTTAGATGATTAAAACTGTTATAAATACTGGTATGTATAACACGAAGTCGAATGAGTAAGGGCTTTGTTGAATAAATCAGATTTCGGGTAAGTCTCCCCCGTAGCGGGTTGTGTTTTCAGGCAATACGCACGCTTTCAGGCATACCTGCTTTCGTCATTTTGTTCAGCGCTCGTACCAGGGCCATAGCCTCCGCAACCTGACCATCGTAGTCACGCAGCGTCAGTGAACCCCCGAACAGCTGTTTTACCCGGTACATCGCCGTTTCCGCTATCGAGCGACGGTTGTAATCTGTTGTCCATTTCCACCGCGCATTACTCCCGGTCATTCGCTGATTAGCCACTGCACGGTTACGGTCTGCATATTCACCGGGCCAGTAACCCGCACCTTTTCGGGGTGGGATAAGCGCGCTGATTTTCTTACGCCGCAGTTCATCGTGACAGAGCCGGGTGTCGTAAGCGCCGTCTGCCGATGCTGCCCTGATTTTTCTGTGAGTCTGCCGGATAAGACCCGGGAAGGCTTCTGAGTCCGTCACATTGTTCAGCGACAGGTCAGCGCAGATGATTTCATGTGTTTTACTGTCAACGGCGAGATGCAGCTTACGCCAGATACGGCGGCGTTCCTGGCCATGCTTTTTGACTTTCCACTCGCCTTCACCGAAGACCTTCAGCCCGGTGGAATCAATTACCAGGTGTGCGATTTCACCCCGGGTGGGCGTTTTGAAACTGACATTAACCGACTTTGCCCGCCTGCTGACACAGCTGTAATCCGGGCAGCGTAGCGGAACGTTCATCAGAGAAAAAATGGAATCAATAAAGCCCTGCGCAGCGCGCAGGGTCAGCCTGAATACGCGTTTAATGACCAGCACAGTCGTGATGGCAAGGTCAGAATAGCGCTGAGGTCTGCCTCGTGAAGAAGGTGTTGCTGACTCATACCAGGCCTGAATAGCTTCATCATCCAGCCAGAAAGTTATGGAGCCACGGTTGATGAGGGCTTTATTGTAGGTGGGCCAGTTGGTGATTTTGAACTTTTGCTTTGCCACGGAACGGTCTGCGTTGTCGGGAAGATACGTGATCTGATCCTTCAACTCAGCAAAAGTTCGATTTATTCAACAAAGCCTTTTTTTATATACGATCTGACGAATTCAGCAGAAGGAAACTCATCATTCGTGACGAAATAAAAATTAGTTTCCCCATTAATATAGAAATGAGTGTTTACTCACAGAAAGAAAATCAGGAGTAATTATTCTGAAGACAGATAATACAGAAGTCGTACAGCGCATTTAACTCACTTCTCAGGAGGTTAATCACTCTCTATTTGTGGACAACCGACATGTCTTAAGGCTCTGGAATAACGTGTTGATATTTCGATGCGTAGCATGCAGCGGAATATTACCGGATCAATAAAGCAGGAAGAGGCGTTTTAATTCTTTCCGCAGGATGATAGTAGGGTGACTGCCATGTCTGATTATAATGAAAAAAGTGCGATCTCCGCACTTCTCGCAGGTCATTGTTCCGATCCATTTTCCGTGCTTGGCATGCACTCAACCGATGCGGGTCTGGAAGTGCGCGCATTATTACCCGATGCCACCGATGTATGGGTGATTGAACCGAAAACCGGGCGCAAAGTCGGTAAACTCGAATGCCTCGACACACGCGGGTTCTTTAGCGGCGTTCTGCCGCGCCGGAAAAATCCTTTTCGTTACCAGCTGGCCGTCACCTGGCACGGTCAGCAAAACCTGATTGACGACCCCTATCGCTTTGGCCCGCTGCTGCAGGAGCTTGATGCCTGGCTGCTCGCTGAAGGGACTCATCTGCGGCCCTACGAGACGCTGGGAGCCCATGCCGACACCATGGACGGCGTCACCGGGACGCGTTTTTCCGTCTGGGCGCCGAACGCCCGTCGTGTGTCGGTGGTCGGACAGTTCAACTACTGGGACGGCCGCCGCCACCCGATGCGTCTGCGCAAAGAGTCCGGCATCTGGGAGCTGTTTGTCCCCGGCGCGCATAACGGCCAGCTGTATAAGTTCGAGCTGATTGACGCCCACGGCCACCTGCGGGTGAAATCCGACCCGTATGCCTTTGAGGCACAGATGCGCCCGGAAAGCGCGTCGCTTATCTGCGGCATGCCGGAAAAGGTCGAACAGCCACAGTCCCGTCAGCAGGCCAACCAGTTTGATGCACCGATTTCGATTTATGAAGTGCACCTTGGCTCGTGGCGCCGCCACGCCGATAACCATTTCTGGCTCAGCTACCGCGAGCTGGCGGACCAGCTGGTGCCTTACGCGAAGTGGATGGGCTTCACCCATCTGGAGCTGCTGCCGGTAAACGAACATCCGTTCGACGGCAGCTGGGGCTATCAGCCCACCGGGCTGTACGCGCCGACCCGCCGTTTTGGTACCCGTGAAGACTTCCGCTACTTCCTGAATGCTGCCCATGCCGCGGGTCTGAACGTGATCCTCGACTGGGTGCCGGGCCACTTCCCGTCGGATGACTTTGCGCTGGCATCGTTCGACGGCACCGCGTTGTATGAACACAGCGACCCGCGAGAAGGTTATCACCAGGACTGGAATACGCTGATCTACAACTACGGTCGCCGTGAAGTCAGCAACTTTCTGGTCGGGAACGCGCTGTACTGGATTGAACGCTTCGGGATCGACGCCCTGCGCGTGGATGCGGTTGCGTCAATGATCTACCGCGACTACAGCCGCAAAGAGGGGGAGTGGGTGCCCAATGAGTACGGCGGCCGGGAAAACCTCGAAGCGATTGAATTTCTGCGCAATACCAACCGTGTGCTCGGTGAGCAGACGCCGGGAGCGGTCACGATGGCGGAGGAGTCCACCGACTTCGCCGGGGTTACACGACCGTCTTCGACGGGCGGTCTTGGCTTCTGGTTCAAATGGAACCTCGGCTGGATGCATGACACCCTCGACTATATGCAGCTCGATCCCATCTATCGTCGTTATCATCACGACAAGATGACCTTCGGGATGCTCTACAACTACACCGAAAACTTCGTGTTGCCGCTGTCACACGATGAAGTGGTTCACGGCAAAAAATCGATTCTTGACCGGATGCCTGGCGATGCCTGGCAGAAGTTCGCCAACCTGCGCGCCTACTACGGCTGGCTGTTTGCCTTCCCCGGTAAAAAGCTGCTGTTTATGGGCAACGAGTTTGCCCAGGGGCGGGAGTGGAACCACGACGCCAGCCTCGACTGGCATCTGCTGGAAGGGGGCGACAACTGGCATCACGGGGTGCAGCGTCTGGTGCGCGATCTGAACCATACCTATCGCCACCATAAGGCACTGCACGAACTGGATTTTGACCCCTACGGCTTTGAATGGCTTGTTGTGGATGACCATGAACGGTCGGTGTTTATCTTTGTCCGTCGCGATAAAGCCGGGAACGAGATAATCGTGGCGAGCAACTTCACGCCAGTACCGCGTCACGGCTATCGCTTCGGGATTAACCAGCCGGGGCGCTGGCGTGAAGAGCTGAACACCGACTCGATGCACTACCACGGGAGCAACACCGGCAACGGCGGCTGCGTGGCAAGCGAGGCGATCGCCAGCCACGGTCGGGAGCATTCGCTGTCGGTGACTCTGCCGCCGCTGGCGACAATCTGGCTGGTACGGGAATCTGCAGGGCAATAAAACGCGCAGCTGATTTATTGCAGCTGACTTATTACCGGAGGTGATCACTTCTGAATTATTTTGCAGAAGAGTGAGGCTTTTTCTTCATTATTTTCTTTTATGGCTTTTATTTAATAGCAGGACATTATTATGAGTAAACTTGAATATACTGACAACTTAATGCTGTCGCGCCAGTTACCGCTTAAATCCGTGGCCCTGATCCTCGCCGGCGGACGTGGCACACGATTAAAAGACCTGACCACTATTCGCGCAAAACCTGCGGTGCATTTCGGCGGTAAATTCAGAATTATTGATTTTGCTTTATCGAATTGTATTAACTCCGGAATAAGACGTATCGGGGTCATTACACAATATCAGTCCCATTCACTGGTGCAGCATATTCAACGCGGCTGGGCATTCTTTAACGAAGAAATGAATGAGTTCGTGGATTTATTACCGGCGCAGCAGCGGGTGCATGGTGAGAACTGGTATCGGGGGACGGCGGATGCCGTGACCCAGAATCTGGATATTATCCGCCGCTATGATGCGGAATATGTCGTTATTCTGGCCGGGGACCATATCTATAAACAAGATTATTCGCGGATGCTGCTCGATCACGTTGAAAAAGGGGCGCGCTGTACCGTGGCCTGCCTGCCGGTCCCGGTTGAAGAGGCAAGCGCTTTTGGCGTCATGGCCGTGGATGAGAATGACAAAATCATTGAATTTGTTGAAAAACCGGCTAATCCGCCCACCATTCCTGGCGATGAAACCCGCTCGCTTGCCAGTATGGGCATTTATGTGTTTGATGCGGAATATCTCTACCAGCTGCTGGAAGACGACGATCGGGATGAACACTCCACCCATGATTTTGGCAAAGATATTATTCCCAGGATAACGGCGGCAGGTGAAGCGTATGCGCATCCGTTCCCGCGCTCCTGCGTTCAGTCGGATAATAATGCCGAGCCATACTGGCGCGATGTCGGAACCCTGGAGGCGTACTGGAAAGCGAATCTGGATTTAGCCTCAGTAGTGCCAGAGCTGGACGTTTATGACCGTAACTGGCCTATCCGTACCTATGTCGAATCGCTGCCCAGCGCCAAATTTGTTCAGGACCGTTCCGGCAGTCATGGCATGACCATGAATTCTCTGGTCTCCGGCGGCTGTATTATTTCTGGCTCGGTGGTGGTGCAGTCGGTTCTATTTTCCAGAGTTCGGATTAACTCGTTCTGTAATATTGATTCGTCGGTTTTATTACCGGGCGTCTGGGTCGGTCGCTCCTGCAGGATAAGACGCTGCGTGATCGACCGGGGATGCGTTATTCCGGAGGGGACGGTGATTGGCGAAAATGCCGTTGAGGATGCGCGACGCTTTTATCGTTCGGAAGAAGGCATCGTTCTGGTTACCAAAGAAATGCTGGACAAACTTGAGGTATGAGCCCATTTGCGGAAAAAGCGTGTCCGGCGGCAGAGAAAATATTGCCCTGTCGCGGGTCGTCTCTGTGGCTGAATAATAAGGAGCATACATGCAAGTTTTACATGTAGGAGCAGAGATGTTCCCGCTGTTAAAAACGGGCGGACTGGCCGACGTCACCGGCGCGCTCCCGGCGGCGCAAATTGCCGAGGGGCTGGATACCCGCGTGCTGCTGCCTGGGTTTCCGGCGATCCGCAACGGGGTTCAGGATCCGCAGGTGGTGGCCAGCAGGGAGACATTCGCCGGGCGGATGACGCTGCTGTTTGGCCATTTTAACGGTGTGGGCATCTATCTGATTGATGCCCCGCATCTCTATGACCGGACGGGTAATCCTTATCATAACCCGCAGATGCAGGATTATCCTGATAACGTCCTGCGTTTCGCGTTGCTGAGCTGGGTCGGGGCCGAGCTTGCCGGTGGTCTTGACCCGTTCTGGCGTCCTGAAATCGTCCACGCCCATGACTGGCACGCGGGTCTCACCCCGGCTTATCTGGCCACCCGCGGCAACCCGGCCAAATCGGTGTTTACGGTGCACAACATTGCCTATCAGGGGTTGTTTCAGGCCCGGCATATGGCGGAGATCGCGTTACCGTGGTCGTTCTTCCAGATGCACGGGGTGGAGTTTAATGGGCAAATCTCCTTCCTTAAGGCGGGTCTCTATTTCGCTGACCATATCACCACCGTCAGCCCGACATATGCCCGTGAAATTACCGAACCACAGTACGCGTTTGGTCTGGAAGAGCTGCTGCGGCAACGTCAGCGGGAAGGGCGACTGTCGGGGATCCTGAACGGGGTTGACAAAAATATCTGGGATCCGCGCCGCGATCCGCTGCTGGCAGCGCCTTACGACCAGAATTCACTGGCGGAGAAAGCGAAGAACAAGCAGCAGCTGCAGACGTCGCTGGGGCTGAAGGCGGACGATCGGGCGCTGCTGTTCACCGTTGTGAGCCGGCTGACCAGCCAGAAGGGGCTGGATCTTCTGTTTGGCGCGCTGCCGGGAATTATATCTAAGGGAGGGCAGCTGGCGCTGCTGGGATCCGGGGACCCGGATTTGCAGGCCCGTTTTCTGACCGCCGAGGCGCAATACCCCGGGCAGGTGAGTATCCGGATCGGCTACGACGAGGCGCTGTCGCATCAGATGATTGGCGGCGCCGACGTCATCCTGGTGCCCAGCCGTTTTGAACCCTGCGGTCTGACCCAGCTTTATGGTCTGCGCTACGGCACATTACCGCTGGTTCGCCGTACCGGCGGACTGGCGGATACCGTCGCCGACTGTTCGCTCGAAAACCTTGTTGACGGGCTCGCGACCGGATTTGTGTTTACCGACAGCGAGACGGAATCGTTATTACATGCTATCCACCGGGCCAGTGTCCTGTGGTCGCGTCCCTCGCTGTGGCGTTACGTGCAGCGGCAGGCGATGAGCATGGATTTTAGCTGGCAAAGTGCCGCAAAGTCTTTCCACCTGTTGTATCAGCGTATTATTTAATTGCTACGGATAAGAAAAATGGAACCACGCATAAGTTATATTTCACCCAGGCTGAATGAAGAAGCGCTGCAGCATGCTATCGCTTATAACCTCATGTTTATTCTCGGTAAAGACCCTTCACTTGCCAATAAGCATGAATGGCTCAATGCTACGCTGTTCGCCGTGCGCGATCGGCTGGTTGAGCGCTGGTTGCGGGCGCATCGGGCGCGGATCTCGCAGCAGGCGCGCCAGGTATATTATCTGTCGATGGAGTTTCTCATCGGCCGTACCCTCTCGAATGCCTTACTGTCGCTGGGCATCTATGAGGATGTGAAAACAGCGCTGGCCGGGATGGGTCTGGATCTGGAAGAGCTGATTGACGAAGAGAATGACCCGGGCCTGGGCAACGGCGGTCTCGGTCGTCTGGCAGCCTGTTTTCTCGACTCCCTGGCCACGCTGGGGCTGCCAGGACGCGGTTACGGCATCCGCTACGACTACGGCATGTTCAAGCAAAACATCATCGACGGCCGGCAGATGGAGTCACCGGACTACTGGCTGGAGTACGGTAACCCCTGGGAATTCGAGCGCCATAAAACCCGCTATACCGTGCGCTTTGGCGGGCGCATTCAGCATGAGGGGAAAAACTCGCGCTGGCTGGAAACCGAAGAGATCATCGCGGTGGCCTACGATCAGATTATCCCGGGTTATGAAACCGATGCCACCAACACCCTGCGCTTGTGGAGCGCCCAGGCCAGCAGCGAGATTAACCTCGGTAAATTTAATCAGGGAGATTACTTCGCGGCGGTAGAAGATAAAAACCATTCCGAAAACGTCTCCCGGGTACTGTATCCGGACGACTCGACCTACTCCGGGCGCGAGCTGCGCCTGCGTCAGGAATATTTCCTCGTTTCGGCGACGGTGCAGGATATTCTTTTTCGCCATTACCAGTTGTATCAAACCTATGACAACCTGGCAGATAAAATTGCTATCCACCTCAACGACACCCATCCGGTGCTGTCGATCCCGGAGCTGATGCGTCTGCTGATTGACGAACACCGCTTCAGCTGGGATGACGCTTTCGGGGTGACCTGTCAGGTCTTCTCCTACACCAACCATACCCTGATGAGCGAGGCGCTGGAGACCTGGCCGGTCGAGATGCTGGGGAAAATCCTGCCGCGCCATTTGCAGATTATTTTCGAGATTAATGACTATTTTCTGAAAACCATGCAGGAGCACTATCCCGATGATATTGCGTTGCTGAGCCGGACCTCGATTATCGATGAATCCAACGACCGTCGCGTACGGATGGCCTGGCTGGCGGTGGTGGTCAGTTACAAGGTGAACGGCGTGTCGGAACTGCACTCCCGGCTGATGGTGGAGTCGCTGTTTGCCGATTTCGCCAGAATCTTTCCGCGCCGCTTCACCAACGTGACTAACGCCGTCACGCCGCGCCGCTGGCTGGCTGCCGCTAACCCGTCCCTTGCTGCGGTTCTGGACCGCCATATCGGCCAGACCTGGCGAACGGATTTAAGCCAGCTGAGCGAAATGGGGGAATATCAGGATTATCCGCTGGTTAACCAGGCCGTCAGCGCCGCCAAACTGGCGAATAAACAGCGTCTGGCCGATTATATCGCCCGTCAGCTGGGCGTGGTGGTGAACCCGAACGCGCTGTTTGATGTGCAAATTAAACGGATCCACGAATATAAACGCCAGCTGATGAATGTGCTGCATGTGATCACCCGCTACAACCGTATCAAGGCGGACCCGCAGGCCGAATGGGTGCCGCGAGTGGTGATTTTCGCCGGCAAAGCCGCGTCCGCTTACCACACGGCAAAACAGATCATCCATCTGATAAACGACGTCGCCAAAGTCATCAACAGCGATCCGCAGATTGGCGACAGACTAAAGGTGGTGTTCATTCCCAACTACAGCGTCAGTCTGGCGCAGATGATCATTCCGGCCGCGGACCTTTCTGAGCAGATTTCGCTGGCAGGGACTGAAGCCTCCGGGACCAGTAATATGAAGTTCGCCCTCAACGGTGCGCTGACCATTGGCACGCTGGACGGCGCCAACGTTGAGATGTTGGAGCACGTGGGTGAGGACAATATCTTTATCTTCGGTAATACCGCTGCAGAGGTCGAGGCGCTGCGCAGCAACGGTTATCAGCCGCGTGATTACTACGACCAGGATCAAGAGCTGCGCCAGGCGCTGACCCAGATGGGGACCGGGGTGTTCAGCCCACAGGAGCCGGGCCGCTATCGCGGTCTGCTGGATTCGCTGATCAACTTTGGCGACCACTATCAGGTGCTGGCCGATTACCGCAGCTATGTTGACTGTCAGGACAAGGTGGATGCGCTCTACCGAACCCCGGAAGAGTGGACCGCCAAAGCGATGCTCAACATAACCCACATGGGCTATTTTTCATCGGACCGTACGGTGCGGGAGTATGCGCAAAAGATCTGGTATATCGACAAAACGCAACTCTGAGCGCGTACTGACAACCAGGAAACGCCGGGGCGGGTGGCAGGAGACCGGCCCCGTCGATGAGCGACCCGGCAGCAACACATAAATAAGCCTGACGGATATGACAGGAGAGAAAAATGACGGACAGTAAACGCGCAGGGGAGCCTGCACAACAGAGTGATTTGATTAACGTCGCTCAGCTGACCGCGCAGTACTACGTACTGAGGCCGGAAGCGGGCAACGCGGAGCATGCGGTGAAGTTTGGTACCTCTGGCCATCGTGGCAGTGCAGGGCGCCATAACTTCAATGAGCAGCATATTCTGGCGATCGCGCAGGCGATTGCGGAAGACCGCGCCAGGAACGGGATTACCGGTCCCTGCTACGTGGGTAAAGATACCCACGCGCTCTCCGAACCGGCCTTTATTTCCGTACTGGAAGTGCTGGCGGCCAACGGCGTTGATGTTATCGTGCAGGAACACAACGGTTTCACCCCGACGCCGGCCATTTCCAATGCCATCCTGGTGCACAACAAAAAAGGTGGTCCGCTGGCAGACGGCATCGTGATCACGCCGTCTCATAACCCGCCGGAAGATGGCGGTATTAAGTACAACCCGCCGAACGGCGGCCCGGCGGATACCAACGTCACCAAAGTGGTAGAGAATCGCGCTAACGAACTGCTGGCCTCGGGTCTGCAGGGCGTCAGGCGCATCTCCCTCGATGCGGCACTGGCATCCGGTCATGTTAAAAAGCAGGATCTGGTACAGCCGTTTATCGAAGGGCTGGCGGATATCGTCGACATGGCGGCAATTCAGAAAGCCGGCCTCAAGCTCGGGATCGATCCGCTGGGCGGGTCCGGTATCGAATACTGGAAACGTATTGCCGGGCACTACAAGCTCGACCTGACTATCGTCAACGATCACGTCGATCAAACCTTCCGCTTTATGCATCTGGATAAAGACGGCGCCATTCGCATGGACTGCTCATCTGAGTGCGCAATGGCGGGCCTGCTGGCGCTGCGCGATAAGTTTGACCTGGCTTTTGCTAACGATCCAGATTATGACCGTCACGGCATCGTCACGCCGGCAGGGCTGATGAACCCGAACCACTATCTGGCGGTGGCGATTAACTACCTGTTCCAGCATCGCCCGCAGTGGGGCCAGGATGTGGCGGTGGGCAAGACGCTGGTCTCTTCCGCGATGATCGACCGTGTGGTGAACGACCTCGGCCGCAGGCTGGTTGAAGTGCCGGTGGGCTTTAAATGGTTTGTTGACGGCCTGTTCGACGGCAGCTTCGGCTTCGGCGGAGAAGAGAGCGCGGGCGCCTCGTTCCTGCGTTTTGACGGAACGCCGTGGTCGACCGACAAAGACGGGATCATCATGTGCCTGCTGGCGGCGGAAATCACCGCCGTCACCGGTAAAAACCCGCAGGAGCACTACGACGAACTGGCCGCCCGCTTCGGCGCGCCGAGCTATAACCGGCTGCAGGCTTCGGCCACTTCCGCACAGAAAGCGGTGCTGTCGAAGCTGTCGCCGGAAATGGTCAGGGCCAGTCAGCTGGCGGGTGACCCGATCACTGCGCGTCTGACCGCCGCGCCGGGCAACGGCGCATCGATTGGTGGCCTGAAAGTGATGACCGACAACGGCTGGTTCGCCGCCCGACCGTCAGGTACGGAAGACGCTTACAAGATCTACTGCGAGAGCTTCCTCGGGGAAGCACATCGCAAGCAGATCGAGAAAGAAGCGGTGGAAATCGTGAATAGCGTGCTAGCGGCGCACCAGTAGAGCAGTTGACGTACTCCGCTGAGCCGGAGTACGTCATAGTTACCCGGCGACACCAATACAGGCACCACTTTGTCAGAACATAAGGAACGGGACGCTTCGCAAAAGGTATTGCTGCGGGGACTATATGAATATCTATGTTATTACCAATAATAATTTCATGCTTGTAGGTCTGAAATGTATGTTCAGCGACAACAGCCTCTCCGTCAACAGGGTTGTGTTTTCACGGGTCAGCGATATTGCCTTCAGCAACAGCGATGTGGTGATTGTGGAGTCAGAGCTGAACACCGGCGATGCCGAACGTCTCAAGTACCTACACATTTCACCGGTCAATCTTATCTTTTTATTAAAACCGGCGTCAGGAATGAGCGGGACAGGGCGTGAAGCGGTATGCATTGACACTGAATTAAGCGGTAATGAATATCTCATGATGAGGCAGGCGTTTAAAAAAATGGGGATCAATCTGAAGAGGGACAAGTTGTCATTTACCAAAAGAGAAACACATGTTATCAATATGATTTTAAATGGTTATTCGATAGATGAAATTTCCCGTAGCCTGCTGATCTCCAAAAAAACGGTTCAGTCTTTTGTCGGTATTGTTTTGCATAAACTGAATACCACCAAAATAAGTGGAATATACCGCAAAAAAAATCTCATCATCGACAGTTTTGCCAGGAGGAGCCTGCATCGTTAGGATGCCCTATAAACTAATGATCTGCTTATGGAAAGTCACTATTTCATATATTAAGTTTCAACTAAATTTGTTATAAATTATTTTATGTTGTTATGTTGAACGGGGTTTGATTATTGGTATGCTTCAGAAAAAATAAACATACATCATGGGTGCTAACATGATGAAAATATATGAAACCATAGTCATCAAATGATTTAAGCATACAATAAATAATATAGGATTATATCCTCTATCTGTGAATGGTGGGCGGCAGAGGAAAAACGGGATATATATTTATGCATTTCATCTTTTTATTATAAAAAACTGTTATGTAAATTCTGTAGCGGGAGGGGGTATGTTTAGTGAAGACGCACACTATGAATTTCTAAAAAGATATTACAGAGCGGAGTTTTTTGAAGGAAGAAATGGTTCCATTTGGGGAATAAATTATTCTTACAATTTGGCAAGGGTGGGTATGAATATGCTTGAAAGATATGGCTATGGGATAATATTAAAGCATGAATCTATCACTGGTGAAACCATTTACTATGATCGTAGTCTGACGATACTATTTGGTGACAGAATTACACAGGCCCTGGGAGGTCAGTATTGCAACAGAGAAATGAGAGAATAATGATTTAATATATTTTTTAATCGCTCGTTAAACATTGGAACTTTTCTCAGAACGTGACTGCAATGTCTTCAACGCATCTAACATGTCGTCGCCGTTCAGTGAGCGCTGCGATTATTTCTCTGTTGGTTTTCTGCGCCGCCGCAAAGAGCCATCACCGGCAGGGATCGCCTGTGAACGGTTGTTATCGCGTTTATCCTGAACATCAATCTAAATTGAAATGTCCGCATGTAGGTTATGTTTCAGCCTTTGCCGAAGATGTCTTTACTCCGGGTCTGAAGTTGCTGCAGGGCTTCCAGCATGTCGTTATGGTCCAGACTTCGTTGTGATTTCTTGCCGGGTTGTTTCTTTCTGCGTGAGGTCTGGCCGTCCAGTGATGGCAGGGCCTGTGAGCGGGTGTTGTCCCGTTTGTCCTGAACCAGCTTTATCATTTCCAGGGCACGTCCCAGACGCTTGTTGTCGATGATGGCGCCCTGGTCCAGTTCTCCCAGTCGGTCGTAAGTGGTAAAGGGCAGGGAAGTGCCGCTGGCCCGGAGCTCAATGTCACCATCCGGGTATTGCCATACCTCGATGTACTTCCCCTGAAAACGCCGGTTTTCTTCATTATCTTCAAGCAGATAAAGCTTTTTATCATACTGTAATGTCAGGTTTTTCGAGACCTTACGCTGCTCGCGCCAGGTGAATGTCGCCTGCAGGTTTTCGCCATTATCCAGCTGGCGATGTACGTCAAAATCGTGACGTGGCGGCTTTGCAAACCGACGGTTGTAATCTTCCATGAACTCATCAGCAAAGGCGTTTGCAGCCTCAGGTGTGCTGATACCGCGGAGCCGCAGTTCCTTGACCAGGCGGTCCTGTAATGTCAGATGAGCCCGTTCAACACGCCCCTTGGCTGAACTGGTGTTGGCACAGATACCAGTGATATTCAGCTCGTTCATGGCACGACCAAACTGAGTCTGGCCATCTCCGCCGGTGGCCTGCTTGTTGTTGATCCTGAAGACGCTGGCTTTGTCGCTGTAGAATGCCAGAGGCTTACCGTAGCGCTCCAGATATCCCCGGGTGGCTTCAAAATAGGTGAACGTGGACTCCGAACTGACGAACAGAAGCTGCATCAACCGACTTGTTGCATCATCAACGTAAACGAGCAGCGTGCAGGCCGGACCACGGTCCTCGAACCAGCGATGTTCACTGCCATCAATCTGGATGAGTTCGCCGGTGCAGGCCCGACGTGGGCGTGGCTGATGCACACGAGGTGGCCGTAACTTACGAGGGATCCATAAACCATCCCGGGTCATAAGCTTACGTACAGTCTCTTTAGCAAGATAAAGGTCATGAATCTCAGCAAGCTTCTCGCAGGCCAATGTCGGGCCAAAGTCGGCGTAACGTTCGCGAATGATGCGCAGCGCACGCTCAGCGAGGCCAGGCATCAACTGTCGGTTACTAGGCTGACCACGTCGGCGGTTAACCCGCGATAGCGGTCCGTGTTCACGATAGCGCTCGAGTAGCCGGCGGCAGTGCCTGTCAGAGATCTCAAGTCGGGTTGCTGCAAGACGCGTGGTAAGACGCCGGTCGATAACGTCCTGCAGGATCCTGAGTCGGTTTACATCGTTCATCGAGAAAAACTCCGTTCCGTATGCCGTCATGAGTCTCATCCTTTGAAAGCAGCGATCGCGGTGGCGAGACTGTAGCGCGGACATGTCTATTTGGTCAGAGACGGACATCTCAATTTAGCTGTTACAATCTTTGTCAAGGCTCAATTGAAATGTCCGTTATCCAGCTCAATTAAAATGACCACTTTGATCTCTCATTCTCTTTACTGATAGACTTTCCTCCGACTGAAACAACAGGATGATTGAGCCCATGCTTCGATACGAGTTAACGCCGAACAATGCAGGTTTTATACTGTGGGGAGATTCAGAAGCCCTGAATGAATTACATGAACTCATTCATTACATCGTGGATGAAAGCCCACTGATTAAAGTTAAAGACGGATTTATGTTATCCCTTGCCTATGATATTCGTAAAGCACGGGAAGGTAATCGTCGTGTTGAGCAACATCAGTATGATCAACATGATACATATAAGCTTTATGGTGTTGAGCTTTTATGGCCTCTGGTCCTGGTACAGTCCTCAATACTCAGAAACTCAATGGGTTATATTCAGACAGACAAAAACCAGCTGTCTGTCATGTATGCCTTTGAATACCTGATAGAATCAGCATTAACAGAGTCTGAGAGAACAACGTCGAATGATATTATGCTAACAGTAAAATATGCATCAGACTCTGATTTTAATTTCATTGAGGATAATATTGACAGCAGGTGCTGCTATTTTATCAGCCTATCTCCGGAGCAAAGAAAAAAGCAGTTAATCAGTATTGTTCGTTCTTTTCATTCATTATGGGGTAAGTATGCCCGTGAAAAGCAGGACATAAAGATGCTGAACGAAATGAATAATACATCATGGGTCTGGCCGGACAATATCAACTGGTGAGCAACCACTGTCCGGCCAGTGAGTACCATCAGCGGGCTCTTTTACCAAAAATGTCCTCTGAACGTGACTGAAGCTGTTTGAGTGCTTCGAGCATGTCATCATTATCCAGTGAGCGCTGGGATTTCTTCCCTTCCTGCTTTGGCCGTCGTCGGGAAGGGCCATCTCCAGCGGGAATTGACTGAGAGCGCGTGTTATCCCGCTTGCTCTGCACCAGACTGATAAACTCCAGGGTTCGGCCAAGACGCTTGTTATCGACAATCGCGCCCTGGTCGATTTCTGACAGTCGGTCGTAGGTAGAGTAGGGAAGTAGCGTACCGTTCAGGCGCAGCTCTTTTCTGCCATCAGGATAGTGATACACATCGATATATTTACCTATTGCACGGCGACTCAGTTCGCTGTCTTCAATCAGGTACAACATTTTATCATATTGTATCGTCAACGATTTTGAGACTTTACGTTTTTCACGAACAGTGAAAATAAGCCCCAGGTCCTCATCATGTTCTACAGCACGGTGTACGTCAAAATCATGTCGCGGTACTTTGCCAAAACGGCGGTTATAGTCAGCCATATAGGCCTCAGCGAAGTCATTTGCAGCCTCCATTGAACAAATGCCCTGTAACCGCAGCTCTTTGACCAGACGATCCTGTAAAGTGAGGTGAGCTCGTTCTACACGCCCTTTGGCGGGACTGGTTTCTGCACAGATAGTCTGGATGTTCAGTTCATGCATGGCTCGCCCAAACTGAGTATGCCCGTCTCCGCCTGTGGCGTGTTTATTGTTAACACGAAAAACACCGGCTTTATCGCTGTACAGTGCCAGCGGTTTACCATGCTTATCGATATAGCGCCGCGTGGCTTCGAAGTAAGAAAACGTGGACTCCGATTTAACAAACAACAGTTCCATCAGTTTGCTGGTTGCATCATCAACATAGACCAGCGCGGTGCAGGCCGGGCCACGGCCTTCAAACCAGTCGTGATCACAGCCATCTATTTGTATCAGCTCACCAGTACACGGACGCCGGTACCGTGGTTGAGGGATCCTTGCGGCACGTTGTTTACGGGGAACCCATAAGCCAGCCCGCACCATGATGCGCCGGACAGTTTCTTTGCCAAGAAACAGTCCGTGGAGTTCTTCGAGCTTTTCACGCGCCAGAGTCGGACCGAAATCAGCATAACGCGTCTTGATCAGTTCCAGAGCCTGATCTGCGAGCCCGGGTGGCAACTGGCGGTTACCACGCATGCCACATCGTCTGCTGGCCATACCAAGCGGTCCGCCTTCACGGTAACGGGCAAGAAGTCTGCGGCATTGCCTGTCGCTGATACCGAGGTGCTCGGCCGCACGGCGCGTTGTGATGCGACGTTCAATGACGTCCTGTATAATCTTGATCCGGTTGATCTCTTTCAAAGTAAACACTCCTGAGCTTTCTGCGCTCATGATATGCCTCCCGGTAGTTTAAACGGACCAGTGAAGCTTACCATAGCGCGGACATCTGAATTGAGCCACAGGCGGACATTACTATTGAGCCATTACAATCTTGGTGCGCATAACAAAGATTATGTTAAATATTAAAACAAATAACATAAAAATCAATATGTTAAGAAGGTAACCAGCTACTTTCCCATTCCAGCAACCAGTCATGGAAGCTTTAGAAACAGAGTCCTCTCATGAGTTTGTGATGCCTTAAATCCATGGTGAGCATAGAAACCTTTGGCTTCTTCAGTAAGCGCATGAACCATTATCGCACGAACCCCAATGTTCTCAGCTACGCGATAACACCGTAGCACTGCATCGTGGAGTAAATCGGCGCCAACCCCTTTTCCGTGCAATGAGACATCTACCGCCAGGCGAGCGAGTATAATCACCGGTATAGGATCTGGCATGTTACGCCGAAGACTACCTGTCGCTTCCGTATGGTTAACGCTACCGGTGGCCAAAGAGTAAAAACCAGCTACTTGCTTCGTACCCGTCTTGCAAACAACGAACGTTCGGGCAGCGCCAAGAGCTTGATTTTTTAAACCTCTCTGTTTTAGCCATTCATCGAGGACTGTCTCTCCACTGACGAACTCAGCCAGCTGATGAGAGCTGGATAACGGCTCGGGCGTGGTTATACGTCCCACTGAGGTTTCCTTGCCAGTAGTTTATTAATGGCGGGCTCATCCTCGACTGGTGCATCGAGCATATCGATGAACTCTGCATACTGTTCGTCGTTAAAATTGAAAACACGGCGATCAAGGATCACATTCTCCGCAGCCTTGCAGGCCATCTCCAGGATAAAGTCGGTTCGCGATTTATGAAGGATCTCTGCAGCAGCATCGATGAGTGCTCTCTGAGACTCTTTAGCTCTTAGGTTGAGTTGAACATCTGATTTCATACACACCTCTCTTGTATAGCAATTGATATACAAGAATAACACAACACGAACGTATAGCAAATGCTATACACTTCAAAGTACCGATAATGCGTTTTATGTTAAATATCAGTTACTTGAATAGATTTCGTAACATAAGTTGATGTGTTTGTCGTGTCATGACAGCACAATCAGGGATGTCATCCCCTAACGAGGCAAGGACTAAGTTAATGAACAGAACAGATTAAGAAGTACAGACTCGCTGGCTTGAGAGCCGGCAGCCTGAAGATCGTACCTGTAATGAAGCGGAACAATTTTCGGATGAATGCTGGAAGAACGGTCTGCGGCTGGATAAAAGCCCGTCTGTGCACTATCAACTTCTGATGGAAACCATCCGCAGGACGCTGATCCCGCGGCCAAAGTGAAGCCCTCCGTCGGTCTCCACTATTATCGCTACCGGGTTAGCCGTCAGGCATGGCCCGGTTTAAAAAGATATGCTGACAGTTCTGCTGCAGTTATATCAAACTCGAGTTGCTGGATTAATTCTGCCAGTTTTTTCTCTGCAGTATCACGATCAAACTGATTTTGTACTATCTGGAGAGCAACCTGTTTTAGCTCCGGAGGGAGGTGTTCCAGATTGATATGATTATAACCCGAAATGTCATCATCCGAATTTTCGAAGAGCCAGCCGTAACTCATAAGGTCACCTGTTCTATTTCACAAATTTCCAGACACCTGGCGGTACCCGGTCATACAACTTTCCCATCGTCATCTCCGCCAGCCGGTGATCAACCGCGGCATTGAAATGCTCAAGCTCATCATCTGACAGAGAATATTTATTTTTTTCTATTACCCTTTCCAGGGTTTCCTTCGATGTACAGCGCCGTAGTCGTAAAATCCATTCCTGTTTCGTCATTAGTTTTTTATATCCTGAGGCGTCCCTAGTATTTAATTTTACAAATAACGCAAATTTCTTTCAGGCGTTATGGCCCGTGCCGTTCTGCTTAAGATAATCACTGATGCTCAGGCCGGACAGGCTTTGTTGAATAAATCGAACTTTTGCTGAGTTGAAGGATCAGATCACGTATCTTCCCGACAACGCAGACCGTTCCGTGGCAAAGCAAAAGTTCAAAATCACCAACTGGCCCACCTACAATAAAGCCCTCATCAACCGTGGCTCCATAACTTTCTGGCTGGATGATGAAGCTATTCAGGCCTGGTATGAGTCAGCAACACCTTCTTCACGAGGCAGACCTCAGCGCTATTCTGACCTTGCCATCACTACTGTGCTGGTCATTAAACGCGTATTCAGGCTGACCCTGCGCGCTGCGCAGGGCTTTATTGATTCCATTTTTTCTCTGATGAACGTTCCGCTACGCTGCCCGGATTACAGCTGTGTCAGCAGGCGGGCAAAGTCGGTTAATGTCAGTTTCAAAACGCCCACCCGGGGTGAAACCGCACACCTGGTAATTGATTCCACCGGGCTGAAGGTCTTCGGTGAAGGCGAGTGGAAAGTCAAAAAGCATGGCCAGGAACGCCGCCGTATCTGGCGTAAGCTGCATCTCGCCGTTGACAGTAAAACACATGAAATCATCTGCGCTGACCTGTCGCTGAACAATGTGACGGACTCAGAGGCCTTCCCCGGGTTAATCCGGCAAACCCACCGGAAAATCAGGTCAGCCGCCGCCGATGGCGCTTACGATACCCGGCTATGTCACGATGAACTGCGGCGTAAGAAAATCAGCGCGCTTATCCCTCCCCGAAAAGGTGCGGGTTACTGGCCCGGTGAATATGCAGACCGTAACCGTGCAGTGGCTAATCAGCGAATGACCGGGAGTAATGCGCGGTGGAAATGGACAACAGATTACAACCGTCGCTCGATAGCGGAAACGGCGATGTACCGGGTAAAACAGCTGTTCGGGGGTTCACTGACGCTGCGTGACTACGATGGTCAGGTTGCGGAGGCTATGGCCCTGGTACGAGCGCTGAACAAAATGACGAAAGCAGGTATGCCTGAAAGCGTGCGTATTGCCTGAAAACACAACCCGCTACGGGGGAGACTTACCCGAAATCTGATTTATTCAACAAAGCCGGGTGTACCAGGCCGGAAATCGCGTAGCGCTCTCTTCTCTTCTTTTTCCTGCCTAACATGTACATCCTGGCATTACTCCAATTCTCCCAAAAACCGTAAAACAGCCATCAACCCGCGTCATTACTGGCTTCATGGAGGATCTGAGCAGAAAAAGGATCCTTTACGTATTTGGTTTTACCCGCAATAATGCGGGATAAGACAACAAAAGGATCCGCGCGCTGCGATTTATTGTCATGGCAGGATCGGCCCGTCAGGTGCAAAATACCTGTATCCATAAACAGTGCGTGCGCTACGTGAAAAATAACTCATGAACAGCATCATTCCCTTGCAGAATTCACCAGAACGCGTCTCCCTGCTGCCGATCGCCCCGGGCGTTGATTTTGCGACCGCGGTGGCACTCCGGCGGATGGCCACCTCAACAGGTGCCACGCCGGCTTACCTCCTGGCGCCGGAAGTGAGCGCCCTCCTCTGGTATATGCCTGACCAGCGTCACCACATGTTGTTCGCCACCATGTGGAATACCGGGATCCGTATCGGTGAAGCCCGGACGCTCACCCCGGAATCGTTCGACCTGGATGGTCTGCGCCCTTTTGTTCGGGTGCTGTCGGAAAAAGTGCGGGCACGTCGTGGCCGGCCGCCAAAAGATGAAGTGCGTCTGGTACCGCTGACGGATGCCAGTTTTGTGCGTCAGATGGAAAGCTGGATGGTCACCACCCGCCCCCGCCGGCGTGAGCCGTTATGGCCGGTCACGGATGAGACAATGCGCAACTGGCTGAAACAGGCGGTGAAGCGGGCTGAAGCTGACGGCGTGCATTTTTCGATCCCCGTGACGCCGCATACTTTCCGTCACAGCTATATTATGCACATGCTTTATCACCGGCAGCCCAGGAAGGTCATCCAGGCACTGGCCGGGCATAAGGATCCGCGCTCGATGGAAGTCTATACCCGGGTATTTGCGCTGGACATGGCTGCCACCCTGGCCGTTCCCTTTACCGGTGATGGGCGAGATGCCGCGGAGATCCTTCGCTCCCTGCCCCCGGCCGGCTGAGATTGACGGCCCTGGCATGACGTCCTGTATTCCGCTAATACGAAATACAGGAGCAGAGCGCATTCAGTGCCCCTCCCTGCTCCAGCACACCAGGACATCATTCGGATGACTGAACAGCCGTGGTCTTGCACGGTGACCTGCAAGCCTGCAGGCATCGACATACCGCAGACAAGACAGGACACAGGCCGTACATCCCACAGTGTATTGTTTCCTGAAAGCTCAGTGAATCATCCCGTTAATTGCGAAAGTCATTCACCCCTGTGGCTCACTCCCTTCTGCCATCGGTCTCCTGTTCGCATTTAGCAGTGTGAAGCTGGCGCCGGGTTATACAGACAGCTGCAGTCTCATCCTGCCGGGCTAAACCTGCAATACACAGGGGAACGGATACCGTCAGGTAACATGACCGTCTCAGCATCCGATTGAGATTTTCGTAAGGGGTATAGAGCTTTACTGAAAAATTGACTGTGGCATGTTAACACGTGTGGAGCAGTGCACAGACCTGGGAATATCGCCGTTAAACCCGCATACCGTAGTCAATATCTGCGTATCACGGCCTGAAATCACATATGACAGTCAATATTGTTCGATCATGGCAGACATGATGGAGAACACATATTGACTGCGGTATGCGTGATGCATATCACAGTCAATGGAATGTCCTTAGCGGCATCCGGCAGTCATGTTATGCATATCGCAGTCAATTTTCTGGCTTCATCGCTGAGAGAGCTTCGGCCAGTTTAAGGGGATCGATGCCAGCAGCCTTCAGCGCCTTAATGACTTCGTCATAATTTTGCTCTGGCGCCTTCTCTTCTTCCTCTTTGCGCGGAACCTTCACAGGACCACTGATGAGTTTGGGGTTGCGATAATGCACGCTGAAATAGGTGGCTCGGCCACGTTTAAACTCAGTGTAATCCAGATAACCAATATCCCGCAGCTGCTCCATCGCCTTACGTACCGTGTGGTTCTGCGTATAGACATTTGAGGTGAGATTCAGCCGGTCACGCATCCGTTTCATGGAAATAGGTGCAGGATTCTGGGGAAGACTTTCGATGTAGGTATAAAGCGCCTGGGCTGATTCCTTGCGCTGCAGGGCGTCAATGGCTTTCAGCCGCAGCAGTACCCTTCTGTCCATGTGGTAAAGCTCAAACAGCTTAGGTTCAGCCTTGATCTCAACGATATCCTCGTTGATGTCATAATAGGCTGACTGCACCAGATGTGTGGTCCATCCTTTGGTCTCGCTCTGGAACTTCAGCGTAACCGAGGCGAGTTTAAACAGGGAATTACTGATGCGATCGCGCATTTTTTTGTTTGAACGACGGGAGTCAAATCCGCACATCTTAACGAATTCGACGAACGACAGTTCCAGGGTGTCACTTTTTACCCCATACTCCGACATGGAGCGAATTATCCCCAGCCAGACTTTAAAATCCGTGTCCATATCAAGACGCGAACCGGTGATCTTAACGTCAGTGTATCCTTCGCTTTTGGCAATGGACAGCTGTACAAGCTCCTCAGTCGCGTCTGTAACGTTTTTCCGGTTCGCCTTGCTCTTCCCTGTTGATTTCAGAGTTGGGACGAAGAGACCGAGTCTCATGAGCGCTACTGGCTGCACGGTACTGGTGCTGTTGACATCCAGCTTAACAACTTCACCGGTTGTCTTATCAACCTCCTGAAGGTTCAGAAGTAAGCTGTTATTTTCGCTCGTCAT
>NZ_CP055931.1 GCF_013927005.1 Enterobacter sp. RHBSTW-00175 | reverse complement strand
ACCCGCCAGCACTTATGGCGGTGTGGGGGGGTTGTGTTAGGTTACGCATTTGCTATAATCCTTTTCAGGCGCCGCGCCTGCTTTCGACCCCCTGAATATCCTTCGTTCCGCCAAGTTCGAGTTGGGATTTCAGGGGGTTTTTGCATTCAGGGTGTGGCTTTTGCCCCTATCACCCTTTCCCTAGACGCTATTACCGGGAACGTCCCACCCGTATGAATACTTGTAAACGCAGGTAAATTACCACGTAGTGAAGCAACGATCAATTCCCCCACCAAAAGATCCCGCAAAGAACATATCTAATTTACCTAATCAATTCATAGAGATATTGAGTCTAAACATTATTAATATTGTGAATATCAACAGGTGTTTTCTCTTGTCTATGTAGATTCAGAGTGAACGCATTTCTTTGTTAATTCAGTGAAAATTCCGCTTCCTCGCTTTGAGTGTTCAGTGCTCGCCTATGGCTGCGCTCCGCCTCAATCAAAGGCTGCGGCGAGCTGTGCTGGCTAGTCTTTCAAGCACTCGTTTAGTTGTTTTAATAATTTTCTGGCTTCTTCATTCTGTTTACGTAATTTTTTATTTTCCTCCAAAGTATAGTATTGAAGGTTTTCTTCTGGGTTAACCCTATTACGATGCACCTCAAGCATATTCTTAGCCATATCGTCATCCACTGTATAAAAATAATACTCAGGATAATCCAGCAGTCTTGCGATTTTAACTACCAAGCTAAAAGGGGGTTCCGTCCTTCCGACTTCGTAACTCGACAACCTCGATCTTGAGTTTTTACCATCTATATCAATAAGTTGAGATAATTTTTCTTGCGATATCCCCGCAGCCTCTCGCGCTTCTCGCAATCTTTTCGGCACCATGTTCACCCCCTTTTTGGGAGTCTAATCTTACAAGGCGCATTCGATATCAATGTCCACAATACGAATCATGGTTGATTTTGTATCATAAAGTAATGTAATCTCTAAGACTCTTTAGATTGACACACCAAAACAACTGAATATAATAACATTACTGTATTTATATACAGTTGTTTTATCATGTTTATGAGTACGCTCGTTCTAGTTTCCGCCAAGCTAGCACGGCGGAAAATGGGGGCTTGTGCCCACAAGGATGGGAACATGAACTTATGGTATGTGCTGTACTGCAAGGCTCAGGATGTTGGTAAAATCACTAAAAGAGTCAATGGATTAGGGGTTAGTGTTTTTTGCCCTCGCTATGTAAGAGTCTCTCACCGAACCGACTGCAATTCGGTTCGGATCGAGGAAAAAGTGTTGTTCCCTAATTATTTGTTCCTCTCTTTTGATATCAATAAAATCCACACCTCAACAATTTCGTCTATCCCTGGGGCTGTCGGCTTCATTCGCTTCGGTTCCGATGCCTGCACCGTTCCCCAGAAAGTGATATCAGCGATTGAATGCGCTCGGCTGATTGCGTTGAACAATGACGATCAAGCTATTGAGTGCCGTAATATCTCGTCCACTTTGCTGCTAAAAATTCAGGAAATCTCGCTTATCAAGTCGATAGAACAACGGCAGGTTGCTTTTTCACACCTGCTGCAATCGTCTAACCCTTAAACCCGACCTCATTTTTTATACATACCAGCACTGCGGGCGATACCCTGCGGTGTCTTTTTAATAGGAGTAACCATCCCCATGCCGAAAAAGAAGTTGGGCGAGCCAACGAGTACGTCGGTGATTTATATCGGACAACAGCGTTACCAACTGTTAGCAAAACATGCTCGTGAAATCAGTTATTTATCCAACACCAATATCAAGACAACAACATTCCTTCACTACCTGATTGATGAATTCACCAAAAAAGGCCATGCCTCACTGCTTAACCAGTTGCAGAAGGCTCCCCCCGCTGAAGAGGAATAAACCATCTAATAGGAGGAGAAATGATTTCATCCGCCGTGCTTCTGACTCTGGCCATGCAATGCGCCCCAACCATTCACCCGGATACATCGCATGATGTAGCTAGGGTCGAATCTGGCTTGAATCCCTTTGCTATCGGGGTTGTCGGCCAGAAAAAAGGGCTTTTCCCCAGCAACATAAATGACGCTCTTGATCATATCGACCAGCTCAAGGCGAAAGGTAAAAATTACTCAGTTGGTCTGATGCAAATCAACCAGGCTAATTTTTCCCGTTACGGTGTCACTGCAAAACAACTGTTTAATCCCTGCACCAACCTGACCGTCTTCGAAAAAATCATCACTGACTGCTACCTCCGGGGCGGCACCCTGAAAAGGGCGCTGAGTTGCTATTACTCCGGCAACTTTGATACCGGCCAGAAGCCCGAAGCCGCATTTTCCAAAACCAGCTATGTACAGCGGATGGGTTACAAACCCGCGCAAAAATATGTCGTGCCTTCCAGCAAGGCCGATCAAGAAAAGCAAAACGCCACACCAGGCAATGCAGCACCCACGCCGCAGATACGTTACCCCAAAGGTATTGTACGCGGCGATCTCATCACCTCCGGCGCGCAAGCGTCACCTAACCAGGCTACACCCGTTTCTTTCCCGTCACAGGTTGTGCGGGGGGAGTTTGTAGTCACTACATCTAAATAAGGAAATATCATGAAAATTTTACGCTCTATCAAAAACGCTCCTGCTCACCTTGCTGCTGTCGCGGCCTCTGCTGCTATGTCCTCACCGGCATTCGCGGACGGGTTCGCCAAAGCCGAAACGTTGCTGGAAAAAATCTCGTCTGGCCTCACCGGTCTGGCCATCGTCACCATTACCATCGCTGTTATCTGGGTGGGTTACAAAGTGTTATGGGACGGCAAAAGCCTTCACGACTGTAAAGGGATCATCATTGGCGGCATTCTTATTGCCAGCGGTGCAGAAATCGGCGCTCTGTTGATGAGCTAAGGGGCGGAAATGGTCACGCTGAATAAAGCCCTGACGCGCCCCGCTATGCTGTTTGGCATTCCGATGGTGCCGTTAGTTATCGTCAGTGGGGCAATTATCCTGCTGGCGATATACCTCACTAAACTTTTGTTGCTGTTCCTGCCGGTAAGCTGGTTTGTCATGAACCAGATGGCTCGAAAGGATGCCCACATTTTCGGATTAGCCTTTTTAAAACTGAAAACGCGGGGCAATAAGACGTGCAACACCCACTACGGCGCAACGGCGTTCCTGGCGAACGACTACGACGCCGTAGACATCACGGAGTTCATCAACACTATGCGACTTAACGAACGGGTCACGCTCACCAAGCACATTCCGTATTCGTCGCACATTCATGAAAACGTCATTAAAACCCGAGGTAGCGACCTGATCGCAACGTGGGAAATTGGCGGAACGGCGTTTGAATGTGATACGGAAGAAAATCTCGACATACTGTCTGGTCAGTTTAATAACCTGATTAAGTCCTTTGAAGGGCGACCGGTGACGTTTTACGTTCACAATATCCGTGAAACGTACCACGATCACTTTGACGGGCATTCGGGTAACGATTTTGCCGATACGGTCAGCGAACGGTACTACTCGACGATTGAAAACCATCCTTTCCGCCATAATCGCCTGTTCTTCACCGCCTGTTATATGCCCTTTGTCGGACTGGATAAGGTCGAGCGCAAACGGATGTCCGACGGACAGAAGCAACATGCGTTAGACAGTGCATTAAAAGAGATGTTGGAGATCTGCCAGACGGTCGGCACGTCCCTGTCGCGTTTCACCGCGAACCAACTCGGGGCGTATGAAGAAAATGGCCGCGTGTTTTCGTCGCAACTGTCTTTCTATCGGCGGCTGTTAAGCGGCGTCTGGCAGAAAACAGCCGTTACGCGCACGCCATTTTATGAAACGCTCGGCACAACCGACCTGTTTTTCACCGGCGATGCCGGGCAAAGCAATAACGTAAACGGAAAGACCTTCTTCCGTGGGCTGGAAGTGAAAGACTACGCGCCGGAATCCTTCACCGGGATAATGAACGTGTTGCTGTATGCCCCGTGTGACTATGTGATCACCCAGTCTTTTACCTGTATGGCGAAAGATGAAGCGCAAAAGCACATCAAGCAGACGGCCAAGCGTTTACGCAGCACGGAAGATGATGCCATTTCGCAGCAGGAAGACTTATTTGTTGCCCTGGACATGTTGCAGGCCGGACACATTGCCTTTGGTAAATATCATTTTTCCCTGATGGTATCGGCACCCGGTACAGAACGGCTGATTAAAGATACAAACAGCCTGATCAACGCCTTCACCGATCTGGGTATCACCCCGACGCTCTCCACGTTGTCGCTGCCCGCTGCCTACCTGGCACAAATGCCGGGGGTGTACACGCTAAGGCCGCGACTTGTCCCCATCAGCAGCCAGAATTTTGCAGAACTGGCGTCATTCCATAACTTCTATACGGGGAAACGGGATAAGAACCCCTGGGGTGAAGCGCTTTGCGTTCTCAAAACCCCATCGGGCGGGGCGTATTACATGAACCTGCACAACTCAATGCTCAATAAGGATGATTTCAACGAGAAAAATCTAGGCAATACCAGCGTTATCGGCACCGCCGGTTCGGGCAAAACAATGCTGATGGCATTCATTCAGGTCATGATGCAGAAATATCGGCAACCCCGGAGTTTTTCGCCGCAGGCTAAAACGCAGCGTCTTACTACCGTTTATTTTGATAAGGACAGGGGGGCAGAACTCAACGTAAGGGCGTTGGGTGGCCAGTATTATAAGGTGAAAAGCGGTGAGCCTACCGGCTGGAATCCCTTCCGGCTTCCACCGACCAAACGCAATCTGAACTTCATCAAGAAGCTGATGCGCATACTCTGCACCCGCAACGGACAAACCTTGTTCCCGCGCGACGAGCTGCGTCTTAGTCAGGCAGTGGATGCGGTCATGAAGGAGCTACCGGCTGAACACCGTGGGTTTGGTATTACCCGGCTGTTGGAGAACCTTACCGAGCCGCCAACGAAGGAAGCGCAGGAAAACGGGTTACGCGTCAGGTTGTCACAGTGGGCGCAGGGTGGCGAATACGGCTGGGTTTTCGATAATGACCTGGACACCTTTGATATTGGCGAATGCGACAATTTCGGCATCGATGGCACGGAATTTTTGGACGATGCCGACGTGTGTGCGCCGATTTCGTTTTACCTGCTGTATCGCGTCACCAGCTTGCTCGACGGGCGACGCCTGGTGATCTTCATGGATGAATTCTGGAAATGGCTCAACGACCCGGTCTTTTCTGATTTCGCCTTTAACGTGCTGAAAGTCATCCGCAAACTGAATGGCGTGTTTATTCCTGGCACACAATCACCGGCTGAAATACTGATTAACCCGATATCTCCTGCCGTGGTGGAGCAGTGCGGCACGCAAATCTTTACGGCAAACCCGAAGGCTGACCGCAAAGACTATGTTGACGGCCTGAAAGTCGCCCCGGAAATCTTCGATATCATCAAGAACCTCGATCCGCTGTCACGCCAGTTCGTGATAGTGAAAAGTCCTCTGAAAAAAGGTGACTTACGCAACTTTGCGGCACTCGTCACCCTTGACCTGTCCGGGCTTGGTACTTATACAAAAGTGTTAAGTAGCAGCGCTGACAACCTCGAAATTTTTGACTCTGTGTTTCAGGACGGCATGAAGCCGGACGACTGGCTGGAACACTACCTGCAACTCGCACTCTGAAAGGAAATAACATGAAACTGAAAACTCTGTCTGCCGCCTGTCTTGCGGGGGCTTTGCTGTGTCCATCACTGACAGCCTATGCCGGTATTCCTGTCATGGTTGATGCTGATCCGTTACGTCAGATTCAATACGCGACCGACGCCCAAAACTGGCTTAAAACGGTGGAACAGTATAAATCCCAGCTTAATGCCTACAAATCGCAACTGGCGACCGCGACCGGCGTACGCAACGTACAGGACTTTTTGAGTCAGGCTAAGGGGCTGTCTAATGACCTTAAAAACCTGCAAAAAAACGGCATTTCACTCAACGACCTGCTGACGAACTCCGGCGGGTCATACAGCAGTGCGCTAAACGGCCTGTACAGCAAGTACAAGATGTTTGACACCTGTGATGCTACGCAGACCCAAAGCTATGCTGATACCTGTAAACAAATCGTCATTAACCGGGCGGTGGCCGTCGAAGATACCACTGCGGTACAGGAGAAGATCAACAGTACAGTGAGTGATATTTCCACCCTTGTAAGTCGTATAGAAATGTCGCAAGACGCTAAAGAGTCACAGGATTTGGCGAACACCATAACGTCAAAAAGTGTACAGTTAAACGCGCTGACCACGCAGTGGGAAATGAGCGTGAAACAGTCGGAACTGCGTGATCAAATGCTGACATCGCAGCGACAAAAAGCCCACCGACAGCAACAACTGAGTGCGCCGGTAGCTGATTTAAACAACTTATGACAAGGATTTTTCATATGACGATTAATAACCGCACTATTTTATCCTCCCTGCTTGTTTTAAGCCTGTTTGCTTTAGGTGGTTGTGAAGAGAAAAAAACTGAAGAGTGGTATATGGCTCATCATGACGAATTAATAAAAGACTATGCCGATTGTTTGAAAACCCAAACATTCAGCAGTGAGCGGTGCATCCCTGTTGTGAATGCTTCCAAAAGGTCAATGAATGAGCCTGACGTTGTAGCTGGACTACAAAAAGTGCAAACAGAGTACGTAAAAAGCAGGATGCATCCAGAGAATAAAAGTCATGAGTAGCGAAGGTGTTTTCTCTGGAATGGATGCCGCTGTAATGAATGGCTTAAACAGTGTTTTACAGGGGCAAATGTCCCTGTATTCAACGCTGATGGCAGGATTAGTTACCGGTTCTGCCACTTTGTACATTCTTTGGCGTGGCTATCAGACACTGGCGGGGAAGCTACATACCCCGGTAGAGGACGTAGCGTGGGACTTGGCGCGAATGGGGATCATCCTAGCATTTGTCACTAATGCAGATGGCTACCTAGACGCCTCGGTTTGAATCGCCACGGAAAATCTAGACACTTCCGAGCCGTTGATAATACTGGTTTTCATATTCTGTCGGTGACATCTGATCGCTAGAACCATGCCGACGCTTACTGTTATAAAACATTTCGATGTAATCAAAAATATCGCTGCGGGCTTCTTCCCGCGTTCCGTAGATCTTTTTCTTTATCCGTTCGCGTTTCAACAACTGGAAAAAGCTTTCTGCAACCGCATTATCATGGCAGTTACCGCGACGGCTCATGCTGCCCTCCAGGCCGTGTGATTTCAGGAACGACTGCCACTCATGGCTTGTGTACTGACTGCCCTGATCCGAATGAACCAGCACCTGTTTTTGGGGATTACGCCGCCATACAGCCATCAGCAGTGCGTTCAGGACAATGTCCTTTGTCATCCGGGATTGCATGGACCAGCCGATAATTTTGCGTGAGAACAGATCAACAACAACGGCAAGATACAGCCAGCCTTCGTGGGTCCTGATGTAGGTTATGTCCGTTACCCAACGCTCATCCGGAGCATCCGGATTGAACTGTCGCTGGAGCCTGTTGGGCGACACGATACTGGCCTCGCCTTTACGTGCCCGCGGGCTCCGGTATCCGACCTGAGCCTTTATCCCGACACGTTTCATCAGTCGCCAGACCCGGTTCACTCCGCACTGTTGCCCGCTGTCCCGCAGATCCAGATGGATTTTGCGATAACCATAGACGCATCCCGATTCCAGCCAGAACTGTTTAATCTGTCCTGTCAGTCTCAGGTCTGCCTGATGGCGTTGTGAATGCGGCTGCTGAAGCCAGGCGTAAAAACCACTAGGATGAACATCCAGCACCCGACAGAGCAGGCGAACAGGCCAGCAACAGGAGTTGTCACGGATAAAGGCGTACCTCAGTCGGACAGCTTTGCGAAGTACGCCGCGGCTTTTTTTAATATGTCCCGTTCGTCGGTAACCCGTTTCAGCTCTTTCTGGAGACGGCGGATCTCGGCCTGAGCATCTGACTGTTCTTTATTAGTGGAAGAATCCGGACCGTACTTCTTTATCCAGGCGTAAAGGCTGTGGGTGGTGATATCGAGACGTGTTGCAACGCTGGCAACAGAATAACCGCGATCAACAACCTGTTTGACTGCTTCAGTTTTAAACTCTTCGGGATAACGCTTACCGCTCATGGGCACCTCTCTTTAAGCCATCTTAAATGACTCTGAGGTGTCTGTTAAACCCATGGCGATTCATTATATATACTACAAGCAGTCCAAGCGGTATAGAAGATGCCACTCCAAAAAAAACTTCATATGGAACTACTTTTATATCAGATTTATTCGCAATATCCCACACAGATAGAAAATACCAGCTTACAGACTCTTTATTTGAAATTTTACTCTCCATAAACTGCCAAATAAAAATAATGCATTGATCTATAAAATAAATCATCAACCCAAATATTATTGATATAAGTATATATTTAAATGAATCCCATGATTTATGCTGTGTATATACATCATAAATAAAAGCCATAATGACACCAGGTATCATTATAGCAACAAGGGATACTGTTAACGAGTCCATATTCACCTATAGATAATTTATAAATCTCTCAATATACGATGTAGTTTATCTAAATCTTTCTCAACTAAATCCCGGTCACTCTGTTTCTCTTCATCTGTCAACTCACCATAAGGAGTGGTCATTTGTTTTTCCCATCTCGATACAAGCTCATGCGGTATGGTAAGGGAACCATCATCATTCGTTACGCATTGTTCATGCAGGTATTTTTGCCAGCGAGACCATCTGCCATGCTCGATATCAGCTAGCTTTTCAATAACACACTTTATATTTTTACTTTCTAATTTCATGCTATCACCTCAAATTAATTTCTTATTCACAAGGTTCCAGTAATGTTGCCCTAATACAGTCAGTTTACAGGATTTAGAGTTTATGGCGGCATGCCACATATGCGTTTCACCTACAGGACGAACAAGATTTACCTTAACGAACCTCTGTAAAAGAGCAAAAATTTCAGTATTTTTCTTGTCGGGCTTGGGGAAATTAACATCATCATTCTGTTCTTTATTGCGCTCAGGTTCAAATGTGGGATCTAAAGGAAAAATATAATTTTCTGTCGTGAAAATTTGATCTAACCTATGTAGATCAGCTAACGAAATTGGTGGTTCAGCTTTCCTTAGAGATATAAATGATTGCACATTAGTCTTAAATACTGGCCGTTGCCCCCATTCTCCCAGCGACTGATCAACATGTGCATATATCCCCCCTGGTGTAACATAGCCTAATAAATTAGCAGCAGCACCATCCAGAGCATCAACGAATAAATTAGTGAATATTCCTCCCTTCTCCCCTCCTAAGGCATACTGCTTATCGGTTGAGGCAGTCATAATAGTTACACCGTCTTTTATTTCTGCCAAACTTTCATCTGTTGGGCGGTCACCTGCCGAGCCAGAGTGACAACTATCTAAAATAATAACTTTATTTTTAGCTTTTGATTTATTAGCAAAAGTTATTATATCGCTTAATTTCACACCATCGTCGCCAGTTTCACAATCCCCTGAACAAATGTAACCTCCTGCTTCATCGATATATCCATGCCCAGCAAAATAAAATAGTGCAATATCAGGTTTACCCTGAAAAAGTTCTGATATTGCAGAGCGTAAATCTCCTCTTCTTACTATTTCTTGCTCATTACGACTTACAATGAGGCGAACTCCAAAATTTTTACTGTCATCGAAATTACGTTCAAGAGAGGTTTGTACTGAAAGGGCATCAGTAACGCACCCTGACAGATGATTAATGTTTTTATAATAATCAATCCCAACTATCAGGGCTTTTCTCATTTATATATATCCTATAATGCGTTGATAAAATCAGTGATATTTTTATCAGACCAAGTGTAAGTATTTACACCGTCTATATTAGTTCTGTCATCTGAATAAGCCCAGATACCACGGATAGGTTTACCTTCTTCTTTTGCGCACTGTATTTCCCACTTTTGCCCACTGGATTTCAGTGAATTTTTACTAACCAGTACGACTACACCATCTGAACGCTTGATACGAGTCCTAACACGCGCTTTCCACTCGGTGTCATAAGGTTCTTTTACTGACATATCTATGAATTCATAAGGTTTTCTTGGGTGGAGCGATTGTCCTTTCAAAAAATTACGTTGAGTTTCATCCTCAATCGCGAAAGCTATGAATAAAACTTTTTTGTCAGCCATGTTAACTCCAATCATAAGAAAATTTTCAGGAGCTATAACAATACATTGCAGCTTAACGAACTTTAAGCATTTTTTTGACCTATGTTGCTTTATCTACCCCAAGTGGGACTCGGCAAAAAACTGTTCTGCCGAGTCTGCCACCACAACCCAAAGTTACCTGATCCTACCCACTATTTTTTGGACAATGCTACATTTTGTATGCTGTTCTCTACGGTTGTTACTATATGTAGAACCAGGCAGGGCAAGATTTCCAGTCAATCGTGAAGGTGAGGTTTGCTCGGCCCCACTTAGAGCTACGGATTTTGGTACTATATAAGTATACCTTCCTCGTACCACTGCAAGCTGGTACTGTTTAAACACACACGACACACTTAAACAGAACCGGTTCTCAAAAATGACCCAAACAGTACCGACCTGCTTTGTTCGCGCTTATCTTCGTGCCTCCACGTCCGAACAGGATGCATCACGAGCACGTAGCTCTATCGATACTTTCGCCACTGAGCACGGGCTGGCCATCTGTAACTATTATATTGAAAATGAGTCAGGTTCACGCCTGGAACGTCCTGAGCTTTTCCGGCTGCTGAAAGACTGTCGGCAGCGCGACATCTTACTTATTGAAGATGTTGACCGCCTTTCACGACTGGCCGGGAATGACTGGATCACGCTCAAGAAAATGATTGCCAGGAAAGATATAAGAGTCGTGGCCGTTAATGTTCCCACTACCTGGCTGCATTTATCTCCGGGGCTGACCGATTTTGATAACCGGATGTTTTCGGCCATCAATGACATGCTGCTCGATATGCTGGCCGCAGTGGCCAGACGCGACTATGAGCAGCGGCGGGAACGCCAGAAACAGGGGATCGCCAAAGCAAAAGCTGAGGGCAAATACCAGGGCAGAAAGGTTAACCAACATCGCTATGATGCCATTAACCGGCTGCTGGCCAGCGGCAGCTCCTGGAGCCAGGTTCAGAAGACCATCAATTGCAGTCGTGGCACCATTAGCCGGGCGATTAAACAGTGTCCCCCAGTTACAGCCCTCCCCTCTCTTTCCGGGCAGTCTGAGAGTGCTACCGCATTTTCCGTGACAGCCACACTGTGGGTGCCGGTGCAGAACGGCAGCAAATTTACCCGTGGGAAGAAAAAGGTCAGAGAAGATATTGCCTGGCTGGTTGAGTGCGACTATGACGGAAAGGTGTTGGACAACAATGAGTACAGCCTGATTTTTACGTATAGCGATGAGGCCGATTTGAAAGAGCAGATTGACGAACTTTTCGACGAGATATACCGCACAGCTGAGATACGTAACTGCGTGGTCGATGATATGACGCTAACCAATGATGCAACTAATCAGGGCTGGAATGAATACGATGGAGGTTGGCAATAATCTATTGAGAGAAGCCTAAACCAAAATTCCCGCCAGTTCCAACACTCAAAAAAAACACTCATATACTCATTTACACATAAAAAACACATTTACTCATTTGTGTTTTTGTGTATAATTAAACTCAAATGAGTAAACACACAAATGAGGTTTAGACATGAAAATTATCGCGTTCCTCAACCCTAAAGGTGGCTCCGGTAAAACGACTGCAACAATCAACGTCAGTAGCTGCCTTGCCAGTTCGGGTAAAAAAATTGCAGTTGTAGATACAGACCCACAGATGAGCCTGACTAACTGGAATAAAGCAGAGAAAGCAGCATTCGATGTTTACACCGCAGCATCAGAGAAAGACGTTTACCAGGTAAGAAAAGATCTGGCTGAATATGACTTTGTGATTATTGATGGAGCCGGTTCTCTGTCAGTTATTACTTCCGCAGCGGTGATGGTCAGCGACCTGATTATCATCCCGGTAACACCCAGCCCTTTGGATTTTTCCGCTGCCGGTTCTGTCGTCACGGTACTGGAAGCCCAGGCTTATAATCGTCCGGTAGAAGCTCGATTCCTCATCACACGGAAAATCGAACAAGCCACCATGCTTAACGTTCTGAAAGATAGCATTGCTCAGACGGGTATTAAGCCGTTTAAAACTGCGATCACACAACGCCAAAGTTACGTTAAATCCGTCATGGAGGGTGAGAGCGTTTTCGATACCAACGATGGAGCAGCAAAGGGCGAGATAGCCATTCTGACGCGAGAAATACTCGAATCATTTGAGTAAAAACTCATATACTCATTTCAGCATATTAGAGGTTATGTATGGCACTAACTAAGCAACATACATCAAAAACAATGAGTTTCGGTGAGCATCGAGATCTTGAAAAAGTCGTCAATAGCACACCCACGGGAAAGCAAAAGAGAGTCAACGTTAACTTTGATGAAGAGATACATACCCGCTTCAAAGCTGCGTGTGCAAAACAAGGTACATCTATTACTGATGTGATAAAGGATTTGGTCGATAATTGGCTGAAAGAAAATGACAAGTAAGGTAATGACTCCAACTTATTGATAGTGTTTTATGTTCAGATAATGCCCGATGACTTTGTCATGCAGCTCCACCGATTTTGAGAACGACAGCGACTTCCGTCCCAGCCGTGCCAGGTGCTGCCTCAGATTCAGGTTATGCCGCTCAATTCGCTGCGTATATCGCTTGCTGATTACGTGCAGCTTTCCCTTCAGGCGGGATTCATACAGCGGCCAGCCATCCGTCATCCATATCACCACGTCAAAGGGTGACAGCAGGCTCATAAGACGCCCCAGCGTCGCCATAGTGCGTTCACCGAATACGTGCGCAACAACCGTCTTCCGGAGCCTGTCATACGCGTAAAACAGCCAGCGCTGGCGCGATTTAGCCCCGACGTATCCCCACTGTTCGTCCATTTCCGCGCAGACGATGACGTCACTGCCCGGCTGTATGCGCGAGGTTACCGACTGCGGCCTGAGTTTTTTAAATGGCGGAAAATCGTGTTGAGGCCAACGCCCATAATGCGGGCGGTTGCCCGGCATCCAACGCCATTCATGGCCATATCAATGATTTTCTGGTGCGTACCGGGTTGAGAAGCGGTGTAAGTGAACTGCAGTTGCCATGTTTTACGGCAGTGAGAGCAGAGATAGCGCTGATGTCCGGCGGTGCTTTTGCCGTTACGCACCACCCCGTCAGTAGCTGAACAGGAGGGACAGCTGATAGAAACAGAAGCCACTGGAGCACCTCAAAAACACCATCATACACTAAATCAGTAAGTTGGCAGCATCACCCGCTAACTTTGCAACAGTGCCCCTAATCGTGTTCAGCAGAATAGCCGGAGGAAGTTTCCTACTGTCGATAAGAAAGGATTGGCACAGGGAGTGTGAATATCGAAACACCATCACAGAATAATGCCAGATAGAAATGCGATAGTAGGGTTGGATATTTAAATAAGGAGCATCCAGACTTAAAATGAATATGACTGCGTAACCAGGCGCAATAAAAAAAGCGAAAGAATCGCTTTTATTCTGGTTGTTTTTTCGAAGAGTGACCGTTTTCTGAGATGACAAGAAATAAGGAAGTCCTATGATCGCTAGCGGAATAGTTCAAAAACTGAATGCGCAAATGAATCAGGAGTTTTATACCTCAAATTTGTATCTTCAGCTCAGCCAGAGGTGCAGCGAGAATAGCCTTAATGGCACCGCACTATTTTTGCGTCATCAGGCGCAAAATACGGTGACGCAAATGATGCGCATGTACGAATACATCAAACAGAGCGGCGCCACGCCGGTGTTACAGGAGCAACACGCCCGGTGCGGTGAATTTTCCACGCTGGAAGATCTGTTTGAGCAGACGGTAAGCGATTACCAGAAGCGCATTAATGCGCTGACCTCTTTGACGGAAGACGCCCAGGCAGCAAACGATAAGTCAGCGATTAACTTCCTGAAGCGATACAGAAAAGAGGAAATCGTGGACGGGACGCTGTTGCAAATCATTCTGGATGAAGTCCGCAGCGCTAAAAAAGCGGGCATCAACATGCAGCAAACCGACCACTATCTGGTTGGCGTGATCGATCGCTATCACTAAATCAATTTCGCAGTACGAGGAGGTTTTACGCCTCCTCAGAAAATCTGTTTTACATCAGAAACAGAGGTTTATGCCAGTGAACATTTGATACCCAACACGTCATAGTGATTTTTTAACTTAGCGTTTTTATATCGTGCCAAAAATGTCTCTGCTTGTGTCTTTATATTAAGGAAGGTGCGAATAAGCAGGTCATTTCTTCCCAAGCTGACTCGCTGATTAAAATTTCGCGGATCTGGGCCGATTTTTTTCCCGCAAACACATCGAATCAGCCTATTTAGGCTATTTTTTCCACCATTTCTGGCGTTATTTCCGGTTTTTACTGAGATCTCTCCCACTGACGTATCATTTGGTCCACCCGAAACAGGTTGGCCAGGGTGAATAACATCGCCAGTTGGTTATCGTTTTTCAGCAGCCCCTTGTATCTGGCTTTCACGAAGCCGAACTGCCGCTTGATGATGCGAAACGGGTGCTCCACCCTGGCACGGATGCTGGCTTTCATGTATTCGATGTTGATGGCCGTTTTGTTCTTGCGCGGATGCTGCTTCAAGGTTTTTACCCTGCCGGGACGCTCGGCGATCAGCCAGTCCACATCCACCTCGGCCAGCTCCTCGCGCTGTGGCGCTCCTTGGTAGCCGGCATCGGCTGAGACAAATTGCTCCTCTCCATGAAGCAGGGGTCCGCTTGGAAAAAGGAAATTATCCTACGCTAAGCGCATTTTTTGCACAGATGGCTACCGACTGAACGTAACGTGTGAGTCATGATCAGAAATGTGTTAACTCTAGGAATTGACACGACTTACTGTTTGATGGGGAAATCATGTTTAGCTATCTCAAGGCTATGTATCATCAATCAAAAATTCAGGCTGAACTCAAGGTACAGATACATGAACAAACTACGGTTAATGCTATCTGTCATCACCCTGAATCAATCGAGATCATTGCGGTTTGTTCGACTGATGCGTATTACCGAAAACGTAAGGACGCTGCTTTTCTGACAACCTGTTCTGTGCTCATGCGTACTTTAAAAGATGAATCCGTACCGATGGTACTACGGAAAACAGCATGGCGATTATTGAACGAAAGATACCAACGAATTAAGTTAAATCAGGCTTATAGGATAGAAAATTTCTTGCTTGTTGCCGATTTTGAATATGCTCTCGAAGAACATGATGAACTAGCAGAGTAGTACTAGTGAGGCGATGAATACCGACAGTTAACGTGCATGTGACTTAAACGTCCGAAACCGAACGATTACGTACAGCATGTAGACAACATGTCCGAAAGTAAGCAAAACCATTAACGGACAGCCGGATCATTTCGTACATCCCTTACGGTCAGGGGTTCGCGCTCAATGGAACGAAATCACCCGTTAGCTTAAAACGCTTAACGTAGGATAATTTCCTTTTTCCAAGCGGACCCGTTAAAAGCCATCCCATTTCTACCAGCGTGGTGATGCTGGCAACAGTGGTGGTGGTGGTGGCCACTCATAATCTGGCATTCGGGGTACTGACCGGTGTGCTTATCGCTTCCCTGAATTTTGCCACTAAAGTGGCGCGTTTTCTGGCTGTCTCTTCAGAACTCAGGGAAGAGTCCCGGCTCTATAAGGTCACCGGGCAGGTGTTCTTTGCCTCCGCCGACCGCTTTATGGCGTATTTTGATTTTCGTGAAGCTGCAGAGAAAGTTGTCATTGATGTTACGCATGCCCATTTCTGGGATATCACGTCGGTCAGCGCACTGGATAAGGTGGTTATTAAATTCCGCAGAGAAGGAACAGACGTTGAGATCCGCGGGATGAACGAAGCAACCCGTACTATCGTTGATCGCTTTGGTGTTCACGATAAACCCGAAGAAATCGAAAAACTGATGGGAGGTCATTAATGTCAGGAATTAATGCTATGGACAACACCGTTATTGCCTGCGTGGATGGATCGTCATCAACACGCGCCGTGTGTGAGTATGCAGCCTGGATTGCCGGGAAGCTTGACGTTCCTCTTGCCCTGCTGCATGTGCTTGAAAAAAATGAACAACCGGCAGTTTCTGACCTTACGGGGACTATCGGTATTGACAGCCGGGAGCAACTGACGCAGGACCTTGTCCGAATAGAAGGGGAGCGTAACCGCCTGCTGATGACTCAGGGACGCGCCATTCTTGCCGGATGCGCGGAACTGCTCAGCCAGATCGGTATCCTGGATGTTCAGCAACTTCAGAAACATGGCGCACTGGATATCATCCTGGCTGACCTGAAGGGTATTCGTATGATGGTGCTCGGTCGCCGGGGAGCACAGAACCCGGTTGGCAGCAATCTGGAGAGCATTATCCGCCTGCAGAAAAAGCCGGTAATGATTGTACCTGAAACTTTTTCTGTACCTTCAAGAGTCATGTTTGCGTTTGATGGCAGTGAGGAAAGCCGGAGAAACCTGCGTCGACTGACGCTCAGCCCTCTGCTGCAGAGCCTGGAATGTCATATCGTAATGGTTAACGGCGATGCTCATACCCTCGAAGAGGCAAAGCGTAGTCTGCAGTGCGCTGGCATCAGTGCGATATCCCGGTTAGCTGAAGGACGCTCGGTAACGGAGGCGCTTTGTCGTTACGCCGCAGACAACGGCGTGGATTTGATTGTCATGGGGGCATATGGGCACTCTTCCCTGCGACGTTTTTTCATCGGCAGTAACACAACTGCGATGCTCGAACAGACCAGAGTCCCGCTGTTAATGCTCAGATAAGTCGGAACCCGGAGGAAACTCCGGGAAAACTTAATTCCAGACTGGCATTAAAACCCTGAGTCGGGAAGAAAAGGCGACATTATGAAGAAAATCCTTATGATTGATGAAGTTCTTGCGCTTGCCCGGCTTAGCCAGGTTGCATTTGATAAACCCATAAAATATATGGATGACACGGATGCTGAACTCATCGCTCGTTTTAAAAAAACCATCACACCAGAACTTATTGAGCAGATGTGTCTCAGAATACTTGAGCTTGAAGCGAAGTTTCAGACTTTAAACGAATAAGCGTCAGGAATATGATAACTAAAGGCTGAACAGGGACTGCAGTAAGACGGCCAGCTGTCAGAGAGCAAAAAACGGACCTGAACTGACTGTGATAAGTGAGATATCAGAGTGTAAACTTTACCTGCTGTGGCGGAGCTCCGCGACAGAGATGAAGGTATACCTTCATCTCTGGGTCTGAACTTTTCATTAAAAAAGGGGCTGCCGGAAGTCCTCTACAGAGATCAGAGCTTGATATTTCAGGCAATGAACGAACAGGAATTATTTCCCTGCCTGCAGGTCAGAGCCAGCTTTCGATAATGTCTCTTGATGGTATTCCTCCGGTATGTACAACGATGTTATCAACGACAACCGCCGGGGTCGCCATCACTTTGTGTTTCATTATTTCAGACAGTGACTCCACTTTTTCAAGCTGAATAGCGACGCCTCTCTCATCAGCCACCTGCTGGATAAGGCGGATGGTTGTTTTACAACCGGAACAGCCTGTACCCAGTACTTTTACATGCTTCATTTTATAATCCTCTTCAGGGAATTAACGGGAATACAACGTTAAAAATCCAGCCAACCAGTGTGAAAGAGGTCAACAACAGCAACAGCAGGGTGCACAGTAATTGCCACTTCATCACCTGTTTGAGCAGAATGAACTCAGGAAAGCTGGCAGCCACAGTGCTCATGCAAAAAGCCAGAGTTGTCCCCACTGGCAGGCCGTTCGTGATCAGACTCTCCATCACAGGGATCACACCGGTAGCATTGGAATAGAGAGGTATGCCAACCAGCACAGCTACAGGGACAGTCCACCACTGACCGGCACCGAGATGCGACGCGATCCATCCGTCGGGCACAAATCCATGCAATGCCGCACCAAGTCCTACTCCGAGAATGACCCAGAGCCAGACACGCTTAAAAATGGTGAGAGTTTCCTCTTTAGCAAAGGCATGTCGCTTTGAGAGAGGCATATGCGGTGCCATGGTAGATTGTCGGATCTCATCAGTTTGATGTTGCTGCCCGTCTCTGAGGGCATCGGCGGCAAAATCGGCTAACCAGCGTTCGGCCTTAATCCGATCAAGAAAAGCACCGCCAGCCATACCAACAGCCATTCCGACAGCAATATAAATGAGCGTGAACTTCCATCCGAGCAGGCTGACCAGAAGCAGGACGGCGACTTCATTGATAAGGGGGGATGTGATGAGAAAGGCCATGGTAATCCCGAGGGGGATACCAGCCGAAGTAAACCCCAGAAATACCGGGATACTTGAGCAGGAACAGAACGGAGTAACGGCGCCAAAGCAGGAGCCCAGTAAATACCCCATTCCACGGTGCTTACCTGCAAGATAGTTTCTTACCCTCTCAATATCCAGCGAGGCCCGTAGTATGGCCACAAAGTAGATCATGACCAGCAAGAGAACGAAAATTTTGCTCACGTCTTCGACAAAAAAGTGGATCGCCTCCCCGAGTTTGGTTGCAGGACTCAGACTAAGGCATTCATAGACCAGCCAGGTGGCAAAATCAGTGAAAATCTGGAACATAACGGACAGGCCTCACGACGGTTGTTTTTCGGGAAGACGCTGTTTGACAGAAAAGGATGCAGTTTTTTTCGATTTATTTCATTTGCTGAGAAATGTTATTGAACAGGATTTCACTGCAATAGCTTATCGGTAACCCCAGAAGGGGAAACAGATTCTTCACTTGGGAGTGAAACAACATACCCGACCATACTCATCCAGTCTGATCTGGCAATTGCTGGAAAGTTTCCTATGCAGCCTATCCCTCGCCCGGGATAAACGCGATTTGGTTGCCGCAAGTGTCAGACCATTTCGGTCTGCAAAATCAGCCTGTTTCATCCCCTCAAGATCACAGAGCGTAAGGATAATCCGATCAGACTCTGCCATTTTATCCAGGATGCGGGGCAGACAACCAGCCAGTGAGTCGACAGTTTCAGGCGTATTATCCGGCAATGATAAATCATCGTGGAGAGGCATAAATGGACGCTGCTGGCGGCTTTTATCAATAAGCAGATGCCGGGCAACCTCAAACAGCCAGGCTCTGGCATTCACGATGGCACAGAATTTCCCATGTTGTCGTATTGCCCGGAGAAAGGTTTCCTGTATCAGATCATCAGCATCAGCCTCATTACCCACTTGTCTGAGTAACCAGCAAAGAAGTTCGTGTTCATGCTTCTTCCACGCCTTCATAAGGCAAGGCGGCGTGCCGTTCAGTTGCTCCATTTATGACTCTCTCGTTAAATACACCGCATAGCGGGAGGATATTGGTTCTGATGCTGTCGGGGATGGGGTCCGGGAACTGTCGGTGCCATGATGATGTGATGGACTGATAGCATCCGATCAGTTATCCACCTTTCGGAAACCTCTTCCTGCAACAGGGTATGCTGTCTTGTGTTCAGTATCATGCAGTAAACCGTCATGCGCAATACCATCAATTTCCGCGCATTCGGTTCCGGATAAAACGTCAAAAAAGCGGTCCGGAATCTGCCTGATAAGCCAGCTAGGGGACGTCTCAGAAAACGGAATCTATGGTCACTCCCGTTTTTGCAACACCGATTTTGACGACAAGTTGGCTTGCTTGAATCTATCCGGCGTCTGAATGGGATTTTATTCCCGCGCCTTGATGAGTTCCGCGCCTGATGAACCTCCAGAAAATATACGGCTTCAATGAGCCTTTCCGTTTTACAGGTTCCTCAACAGGCCGGTGGGCCGTTAGTATCATCAATATCAGTATTCGCAAAACCAGATCAGTAATTCTTTAAACCGGTGTATTTCTGCCGTTATGCTACATAAGTTTGCTGTCGTGCCGTTAGGGCCCAGGCTATTCTGGCCAGCTTGTTTGCCAGAGCACAAGTGACGACAAAGTTGCTTTTCCGGCACAGTAAATCCCTGACCCAATCGGCCAATTTGCCAGACTGGTGTTCCAGTTTTTGTATGAATACCCTGGCACATTGAACCAACAAAGTTCGGATCTTTTTATTACCTCGCTTACTAATTCCCAGCAATGTCGTCCTACCTCCCGTGCTGTACTGCCGAGGTACAAGCCCTGTTGCCGCCGCAAAGTCACGGCTGCTGGCGTACTGCTTCCCGTCGCCAATCTCAGTTGAAATAGTACTCGCTGTCAGTGTTCCGACGCAGGGAATGCTCAGCAAGCGCTGTCCAACCTCATCTTCGTCCAACTTTCGTTTCAACTGGGATTCCAAATCTTTAATCTGCTCAACAAGATAGTGATAATGCTGTTGTAATTTCAGCAATAACTGGCTGAGGTAAAGAGGCAAACTATTATCCTCAAGAATGGTACTCAGTCGGCTAATAACGGCAGCTCCTCGGGGAACGCTAATGCCAAATTCCAGCAGAAAAGCATGCATTTGATTGGTTGTTTTTACCTTATCCTGAACCAGGGATTCACGGACACGATGCAGAGCCCGCATTGCCTGCTGAGATTCCGTTCTGGGCTGCACAAAACGCATAGACGGACGCGATGCAGCTTCACAAATAGCTTCGGCGTCGACAAAGTCGTTTTTATTGCTTTTAACGAACGGGCGGACAAATTGTGGTGATATCAGCTTTGGGGAATGCCCCAACTCTTCCAACTTGCGTGCCATAAAGTGAGAACCGCCACAGGCTTCCATTGCGATGGTTGTAGCGGGGCATGTCGCCAAAAATTCGATCAACTTTGGCCGGGTAAATTTTTTACGGTAAACAGCCTTCCCGCGACGATCCTGGCAATGAATATGGAAAGAGTTTTTACCCAGATCGATACCAATGAGCGCAATGTTTTCCATGATAGTTCTCCGAATGAAAGCCTGTCCTCAGCATAGTACCGGGAAGGAGGGAGTGACCATCTCATTAAATAAAGCACGCTAAGCGTGCGTGGAGGCTGGCACCCAGCGGTACAGCGTCGGAATGGACACGCCGAGGTTCTTGGCCACGTCCTTGGGCGGCACCCCGCTGGCCAGCAGCTTCTTGGCCGACTCGATCTTGCTGTCGGTCATCTTCGGCTTGCGGCCGCCTTTGCGGCCGAGCTGCTTGGCGACTTCCAGCCCGGCGCGGGTGCGCTCGACGGTCAGCTCGCGCTCCATTTCGGCAAGGCTCGCCATGACGTGGAAGAAGAACCGCCCGGATGGTGTGCCGGTGTCGATGGAGTCGGTGAGGCTCCTGAACTGGACACCGTGCTTGGGGTCGGTTCCGGCTGAGGGCGAAATGACACCCTAAGCGTTAGCTCTGTGTCGTTGCACGATGTCAGCGACGGTATTCTTGCTGATACCGAGCTCGCGTGCGATCCAGCGATAGCTGCGTCCCTCGGCCCTCATCGCAACCACCTTAGGCAAAAGTCGGTCTGATTTTGGTCGCACTCCGGCCTGACGACCAAGCCTCTTACCACGTGCCTTCGCAACAGCAAGGCCTGACTTGACCCGCTCGCTGATGAGATCCCGCTCAAACTCCGCAATGCCGGAAAGAAACGTCGCCAGCATTCGTCCATACGGCGACGAAAGATCGAACGCCATTCCATTCATGGCTATCACGGAAACCTTCCAGTTCTCCAGTTCACGTAGCGTATTGAGCAGATCGAGCGTCGAGCGCCCCCACCGGGAAAGCTCAGTGACCAGGATTGCATCAATTTGTCTGGACTGGGCAAGCGCCAGGACTTTCTTTCGCTCGGCCCGGTCGAGTTTAGTTCCTGAACCTGTTTCCTTAAATATTCCCACCACGTCGTAGCCGGCACGGCCGGCGAAGGCTCGCAGATCAAATTCCTGGCGTTCACAAGACTGATCCGCTGTTGAAACCCGGCAGTAAATGGCGGCACGATGTCCCAATTGAACCCTCCTGGATTTTTGTATCGGAACGCCCTGATTTATATGGGCTGGCTGTTGTCCAAAACAGACTATACTTCAAAAGGGACGAATTTGTATGTCACGACGCCATATTTTCACCGAACGGCAGCGAGCAGCGCTGTTCGATCTGCCCACGGACGAACTGTCGCTACTGAAGTTCTACACGCTGGGCGATGATGACCTGGAAAACATTAGGCAGCGCCGCAGACCGGAAAACAGGATTGGCTTTGCCCTGCAACTTTGTGCCTTACGATATCCGGGCCGTGCACTGGCTCCTGGTGAGATGATCCCGCGTGAAGTCCTTTCCTTCGTCGGTGCTCAGCTTGGAGTTCCGGCTGATGCGCTTCTCACTTATGCCACACGGCGCCAAACCCGTCAGCAGCACATGGACACGCTGCGCGAAATTTACGGCTACAAGACCTTCACGGGCCGTGGTGCCCGTGATCTGCGGGAGTGGACTTTCGGCCAGGCCGAAGATGCCAGATCAAACGAGGATCTTGCTCATCGTTTTATTGTGCGGTGTCGGGAAACTTCCACCATTCTGCCCGCAGTATCGACAATCGAGCGCTTGTGCGCGGATGCTCTGGTCGCCGCTGAGCGGCGGATTGAAACGCGGATTGCGGAAAATTTAACAGCGGATGTTCGCGATCACCTGGACAAACTTCTGAGTGAAATGCTCGCCGGCAATATCAGTCGTTTCATCTGGCTTCGCAACTTCGAGGTTGGTAACAACTCGGCTGCTGCTAACCGTTTGCTCGACAGGCTCGAATTTCTGCGTACCCTGAATATCAATCATAGTGCTTTGGCCAGCATACCTGCCCATCGCATTGCCCGGCTGCGTCGGCAGGGTGAACGCTACTTCACCGACGGTTTGCGTGACATCACTTCGGACCGCCGCTGGGCGATCCTTGCCGTCTGTGTTGTGGAGTGGGAAGCGGCGATTGCTGATGCCATAGTCGAAACCCATGACAGGATCGTAGGAAAAACCTGGCGGGAAGCGAAGCGCCAGCATGACGAAACAATTTCCGGCTCTAAAGCCACACTCACGGATACGATCCGTACCTTCACCGCGCTGGGAGCTTCGTTGCTTGAGGCCCGCAGTGACGGAACCCCGCTGGAGATGGCTGTCGCCAGTTCGGTTGCATGGGACCGGCTCGCTCAACTGGTAGCGACAGGGACTCAACTCAGCAACACGCTAGCCGATGAGCCTCTTGCATATGTCGGGCAGGGATACCATCGCTTTCGTCGTTATGCGCCCCGCATGTTGCGCTGTCTGAAGCTCGAAGCCGCGCCGGTCGCCGGACCATTGGTAGCAGCAGCTTTGTCGATCGGAGAGATGAAAGGTGTTGCATCGCCAGAAAGGCGTTTCCTGCGGCCCAGCTCCAAATGGAACCGTCATTTACGAGCTCAGGAAAAAGGAGATACCCGTCTTTGGGAAGTGGCGGTACTCTTTCACCTCCGGGATGCTTTTCGTTCCGGAGATGTCTGGCTCGCTCATTCGCGCCGCTATGGTGACCTCAAGCAGGTACTGGTGCCGATGATCGCGGCGCAGGAAAATGCAAAACTGGCCGTGCCTTCCAACCCACATGATTGGCTGGCAGACAGAAAGGCGCGACTCACGATCGCTCTTAAGCGGCTGGCCCGGGCTGCCCGTAACGGCACTATTCCGCACGGTAGCATAGAAGATGGAACGTTGCGGATCGACAGGTTGACAGCAGACGTGCCGGATGGTGCCGAGGCACTCATACTGGATCTGTATCGCCGAATGCCGTCCGTTCGGATTACCGACATGCTGCTTGAAGTTGATGCAGCCCTTGGTTTCACAGATGCGTTTACCCATCTGAGAACCGGGGCTCCATGTCGCGACCGGATCGGTCTGCTCAACGTCCTGCTCGCTGAAGGGCTCAATCTGGGCCTGCGTAAGATGGCGGAAGCTACAAACACGCATGATTACTGGCAGCTCTCACGCCTTGCCCGCTGGCATGTTGAAAGCGAAGCCATGAACCAGGCATTGGCAATTGTGGTGGCCGCGCAGGGTAAACTGCCGATGTCACGCGTCTGGGGGATGGGCACGTCAGCATCGAGCGATGGTCAGTTTTTCCCGACAGCGCGGCATGGCGAAGCCATGAACATGGTCAATGCCAAATATGGTTCTGTTCCCGGCCTCAAAGCGTATACTCACGTAAGCGACCAGTTCGCGCCATTCGCTTGTCAGTCGATCCCGGCGACCGTGAGCGAGGCACCGTATATTCTCGATGGACTACTGATGAACGAGGTCGGTCGCCATGTTCGCGAACAGTATGCCGATACAGCAGGATTCACCGACCATTTGTTCGGAGCCAGTAGCCTGCTCGGCTACAATCTCGTTCTGCGAATCAGGGATCTGCCATCGAAGCGGTTGTACGTATTTAATCCCGATACGACCCCCAGGGAGTTACGCAAGTTGGTAGGTGGAAAAGCCCGGGAGGATCTTATCGTTGCGAACTGGCCTGATATTTTCCGTTGTGCCGCGACGATGACCGCTGGCAAAATCAGGCCCAGCCAACTCCTGCGCAAGCTCGCTTCTTACCCACGACAAAACAACCTTGCAGTTGCGCTTCGTGAAGTTGGTCGTATTGAACGGACCCTTTTCATTATTGAGTGGATCCTGGATACGGACATGCAGCGGCGTGCTCAGATCGGTCTTAACAAGGGAGAGGCCCACCATGCGCTCAAAAATGCGCTCCGTATCGGGAGGCAGGGGGAAATTCGCGATCGCACGACAGAGGGGCAGCACTACCGAATCGCTGGGCTCAATTTATTGACTGCGGTGATCATTTACTGGAATACCGTCCATCTTGGTCATGCCGTCACGGAGCGGCGGAACGAAGGGTTGGATGTTCCCCCTGAATTTCTTCCCCACATATCCCCATTGGGCTGGGCGCACATTCTACTGACTGGCGAATATCTTTGGCCCAAGGAACCGAAAGCTTAGGGTGTCATTTCGCCCTCAGCCGGAACCGACCCCAGTAATTATCGTAGCAGTGCGCCAAGACGAAATCGGTGGGCCGATCGAGCCCTGCATCTGCAAGGATGTCTTCGATGAGTACGCCCTCCCAGGCGGTATCCAGCTTGGACCAGGACGTGACGCAGTGAATGTCTCGGGTCATCTTGGTCTTCGGTAGGGCGTTGAACTCGCTCCAGTTCCACACTTTGACGGGCTTCGGACCGATCTTGACGGTGAATTTCCAATCGGAGGGCTCCACGCTCGGCGTTGGCCCGGCCGTCAGAACAGGGAAATTCTCCACGAGATGCTGACCCGGCGGTATCCGATCGGACTGGTCGCCGCCTGGACCGCGGCCTGTGAAACCTCTGGTGACCATAGCGAAACCCCCTTGCTTGTCACGACAGACCAGAACCTGATTCAGTTCAGAATTCTGTAAAAGATCTTTGCGCGCACAACCGCCGAACGAGCCAATTCACTGAAAATCAGAATACCGGATTCTCTATTAGCGTAGAGAAAAGTGTTGGACCATTTTGAGTCGTGGTTATGCGTGAAGACTATAGCGTCAGTCCAGTATGATTTCCCAATACCCTGTAGCTATAGTTTCGATAGCTTCGAATCGGCATTGCAGGCGTATCCCCGTCAGCGGATTTCGAGCGGACGCCGTCGCTTGCCAACGTTGGTGTGAGACCGGCGGGCGAGATCGCCCCTGCCAACGCGACCGCTGAGAGGTCGACTCCTCAACCGCTTGGGCGCTTATCGCCTCCATCCGGATGCTCACCCGCCGAACAGCAATAAACCGCTATTTTCGATAAACTTCTGAATCCGGCTCCGAGGTATGGAAACTATGTCGTACCGCTATTGGATATGTTGCGCGCATACCTTCATAGTCTGACACGCGAAATCTTTAAATCCTGAGTATATTTCGGAAGAAATTTCGATCTGATCGATAAGACTTCAGGATACAGCAAGCTGGAGACACCGATGAAAGCCGTTGGTTACAAGGTTCCGGGACCCATCGCCGAGGACGCCTCTCTGGTCGACATTGATCTGCCTCGGCCTGTCGCTGAAGGAGGCGATATCCTGGTTGAGGTGAAGGCTGTCTCGGTCAACCCGGTCGACTACAAAATCCGCAGCAGCACGCCGCCCGCTGATGGCGATTGGAAAGTGCTGGGATGGGATGCGGCCGGGATCGTGCAAGAGGTCGGCCCCGACGTGACGCAGTTCGCGGTAGGCGACGAGGTCTATTATGCCGGATCGCTCATAAGGCCTGGCACCAATGCGGAGTTCCATCTCGTCGACGCCCGGATCGTCGGTCGTAAACCCGCGTCGCTCGACTGGGCGGAAGCGGCGGCGCTGCCACTCACGACGTTGACGGCCTGGGAAGCCATGTTCGATCGCCTGGACGTGACGAAGCCCGTTCCCGGGGCGGCGGCGATCCTCATCATCGGTGGTGCGGGTGGGGTCGGGTCGATCGCCATCCAGATCGCTCGACAGCGCACGGATCTCATCGTCATCTCCACCGCCTCTCGGCCGGAAACCCAGGAGTGGGTTAAAGGGCTTGGGGCTCATCATGTCATCGACCACTCTCGGCCGCTCGCGCCACAGATTGCCGAGCTCAACATCGGCGCTCCCGCTTTCGTGTTCTCGACCACGCATACCGAGCAGCATGCATCCGACATCGCCGAACTGATCGCCCCGCAAGGACGGTTCGGATTCATCGACGATCCCAAGGCGCTCGACGTCATGCTGTTCAAGCGCAAGGCAGTGTCGATCCACCACGAGCTGATGTTCACACGGTCGCTCTACGGCACGCCCGACATGGATGAGCAGGGCAAGATCCTCAATTCGCTGGCGGTGCTGGTGGACGACGGCAAAATTCGCACGACGCTAACCGAAAAATTGTCGCCAATTAATGCCGCCAATCTGAAGACGGTGCACGCACTGATCGAAAGTGGCGCGGCAAGAGGCAAGATTGTCCTCGAAGGCTTCTGATGACTGCCACCGCCGAACGTCTTTTCTAACCTCAAGAACGCCGGACGGATTACGCCACGGCGAAGGAAATTTCATGACGAAATCCATTGCCACCGCCTCGATCAACCGCGAAACCGCCGTCGCCCTCATCGACGCGGCGATCGCCGCGGCACGTACAATCGGCATCCCGGCTGCGGTCGCCGTCGTCGACGCCACCGGTAACCTGCGCGCGTTCGAGCGCACTGATGACGCGCCGTTTCTCACCGTCGATGTTGCCATCGACAAGGCTTGGAGTTCCGCCTCGTTTGGGTACCCCACCCATGTCTGGAACGACTATGTTTCGAACGATCCAAAAGTGGCGCCGCTGGCCTATCGCCCCCGGATGGTCGCTGTCGGCGGAGGCTATCCGATCCTGGAAGACGGGAAGTTGATCGGCGGGATCGGCATCTCCGGAGGCAACTATCAGCAGGATCAGGATGCGTGCGTCGAGGCACTCACGAAAATCGGGTTCGAGCTGCCAGCCTGACGACTTTAAGGCCATCGCCAGCGGCGGTGGCCTGCAGATGCGACCTTATGAAAGACTTTAAGATGGAAGCGTTCGTCGTCTTCACCCGCGAAGAAACCACCGATCCGGAAGAACTCGCAACCTATTCTGCAGGCGTCGGCCCATCGTTCGATGGCCACGACGTAACCTTTCTCGCCGCTTATGGCGCGATGGAGCATTTGGAGGGGCCGCCCGTCGAAGGGGCCGTAATTTTGCGGTTCCCGACGATGCAGGCCGCCCGTGATTGGTATCATAGCCCCGCCTACCAAACCATCGCTGCGCACCGTTTTGCCGGTTCCCGCTATCGCGCCTTTGTCATTGAGGGGCGGCGGTGACACACCGACGGAAGAACGGCGGGGCTGGCCACGAGGTATCGGTCGGCGAACTCGCATCCTACAACCTGTAGGGGATCAAGGCGGTGAGGTTCGCGTGCCATCGCCACACGCGACCACTCATCGGACTTCTGCATCGGAATTGGAGGATCAGATGAGCGTCGACGAACGACAAGCCCCCGAGCTGCGGGTGCAGAGATGGATTGGCGCGGATGGAGAAAGCATCGCGCCGCTCAAGCTGTCGGATCTCGGCACCGGCCCGAAAGTCCTCTTCGCCTTCCAGCACTGGTGCCGTGGCTGCCATTTGCATGGATTTCCGACGCTACAAAGGTTGCATGGTGCATTGAGCGCCAAGGGCGTGGGCTTCGCGGTGATCCAGACCGTCTTCGAAGGAGCGGATGAGAACACCTTCGAGAAGCTGCGCGTGAACCAGCTCAAGTATGCGCTTCCTGTCGCGTTCGGTCAGGACGAGCCACCTGCCGGCGCGACGCTTCCCACCTTCATGGAGGACTACCGCACGCGGGGAACGCCCTGGTTCTCCGTGATGGACGCTGGCGGCCGCATCGTATTCTCGGACTTCCATCTCGACGCCGATCAGCTCGTGAAGGGACTGGAGCTGGTGTAACCGATGCGGCGCTGGGTCATCCTGATTGCCACCCATCTCGCGATGCTCGCCATGGGCTTCGCGGGCGGTGTCTACACGCTGCCGATCCTGACCGCCCCCCAGGCCCCGGACGCGGCGGCCTTGCGGACCATCTCAGCCGAGACGCTCTACGCAGGGCGTCTGGCCCGCGATCTCAAAGGCAGCGACCTGCTTCACTGGGGGGAAGGCGAGATCCGGGTCTCGCGCGACCGTATCGCCCATATCGGGCGCCTCGCCCCTGGTCCCGACTACAAGCTCTACCTCGCACCACGTTTCGTCGACACGAAGGAGGCCTTTCTCCTAATCAAGGACAGATCAGTCCGCGTGGGCGATGTGAAGACGTTCAACGGCTTCATCGTCGAGGTGCCTGCCGGCATCGATGTCCGTGACTACAACACGGTCGTCATCTGGTGCGAAGCATTCGACCAGTTCATCAGTGCGGCAGAGTATCAACCCTCAAGTCAGGCCCGAGAACGAGCCCGGCGATGGATACCATGAGGTCGGCGGGCAAGCGCGGCCTCGTTCTCGCGCCGGTGGCGGCGCTGCTGCTGAGCGTCGCCGCTCTGCTGCTGGGCAATGGCCTGCTGAGCACGCTCCTGATCGTGAGAGCCGGCCATAAGGGGTTCTCGACCGGCGCGATCAGCGCGATGATGTCCTTCTATTTCGCGGGTTTCACGATCGGCGCGCTCGTGTTGCCACCGATCATCGTCTCCGTGGGACATGTCAGAACCTTCGCCGGCTTCGCGGCCATTGCCTCGATGACCGCCCTTCTCCATGTGGCGTTCGTGGAGCCGATCGCCTGGATGCCGCTTCGCCTGATTACCGGCTTCGCCTACGCGGGCATGATCCTCGCAACGGAGAGTTGGCTCAACGCCCACGCATTGCCATCCACACGCGGGCAGCTCCTGTCGATATTCGGAGTTGTCTCTATGGGCTCATGGGCAATCGGGCAGGCGTTACTCAACATCGCACCGCCCGCCGACGTGACATTGTTCCTCATCGTGTCGCTGCTGATATCAGCGGCGGTGGTTCCGATCACCTTGCTGCCCAGTCATCCGCCGGCCCAGGTGGAACAGGAATGGGTCGCGTTCAGGGACCTCGTCCTCGTATCACCTCTCGCTGCGGCTGGCGCTTTCCTGGCCGGCCTGGCTATCGGTGGTTTCTGGGGCATGGGCGCGAACTTCGCCCAGAGCATCGGCCTCGATGTGGGCGGTATCTCCGCCTTCATGGCTGCGGTTCTTGGTGGAACGCTCGCCTTCCATTGGCCACTCGGTTGGCTTTCGGATCGAGTGCCCCGGAATCTTGTCATCGCCGGTGCGGCGCTGGCGTCCGCAGCGTCTGCCATCGGCGTAGCGTTGGCGGTGGAAGCGCCTCTGCCGCTGCTCCTTGCGGCAGGTGCGCTGTTCGGCGGCTTTGGCATCCCGATTTATTCGTTGTGTCTCGCCGTCGCAAACGACGATCTTCCGGCCGGTCGGCTACTCGGCACCGCGCGCGGGCTTCTGTTGCTCAACGGGATCGGGACAGCCGCTGGCCCCCTAATAGGAGCAGCTGCAATGAATATCGTCGGCCCTGGCGGCCTGTTCCTTTATGCGGCGGCGTTGCTCACGCTCCTGGCAGTGCTGGCCATCGCCCGCAGGCAGCCGAGGCGCGCCAACCAGGCCAAGGCGGCCCCCCGTTCTCCGAGCACGCCGATGATAACCGGATCTCTCGATACGATGATATGCATGGAGAAGCGGGCGCAGGGCGTGCGGGATTAGCGCGGCACGGCGCCTGCACGAACCGCGGGGTCAGGCGATGATAGCTGTTACGCGAATTTCGATACGCATGGTTGGAAGCCCCAGCGCTTCGATTCCCAACTGCGTCCAGATTGGAGCGCGGTCGGGCATGTAGTGGCGATACAGCTTGGCCATTGTTTCGTTGATCACGGGAGGGAATCCACCGACGTGATAGGAATTGACGTGGACCACATGCGGCCAGCGTGCTCCGGCGGTCGCGAGCGTCCGTTCCACGTTCTTGAACGCCTGCTCGATCTCTTCCTCAATCGACTCCGGAATGACGAGATCGTCGTTCCATCCGCCCTGTCCGGAGATCTCCACGCGGTCACCAATGCGCATTGCCTGAGAATAATGAAGCGCGTCATGCAGGCGCGTCCCGTATCCGGGGGTGATGAAGAATGAAGGTGTTGTCATGAGTTTGCCTTTGATGAGCCAGGTCAACGCGGCTGCAAGTGACCGTATGCATGCAGAAAGAGATGCAGGGCGTTCGGCACTAGCGCGCCGGCTGCGGTGGAGGGCTTTATTCCACGTCTTCTACGGTGAGGTCCCGGCCGTTGAACTGCACGGTCTCCCCGGCTCGGGCACCCTCGATCGCTTCGAAGATCGGCGCCATCGTGGAAATGCCCATGAGCTCACGCCCCTGACAGGTAAACTTGCTCGTTGACACCGCGATCACAAAGTGGCGGCCGGACAGCTTGACGACAGCGCCTTCGTTGACGGCCAACTTGGGGCCGAAATCGATCGTCCTGAGCTTTTCGAGTTTATTGGCGTAGTCATGGAGCGTGTCATCGAGCGCTTCAGCGAAGTCGCTCGCGACCTCGGCCTGAGCTAGTTCGTCGTTTTCGATCGGTTCGCTCCGATCGAGCCGAGCGGTAGAGACATAGTCCAGGTAGTTTTCGCGAGCGCTGTGCAACGCTGCTGTCTCCAGCAAGAGCATAGTTTCTCGTATGTGGTCCTTGTTCCAGTCCATAATCACCTCCTAATTTTCGATGTTCTTAAAGTTCAGCCTGCAGATGTGTGGGCCAGGAAGGCCAGCCTTTCCGGCTAAGCGACACCGCTATTCGTCGCTGATGACGTCTTCGCCCTGGTATGGAACCCTGATCAGCCGAGGATCTCGAATGATGCTCGTGACGAGCCAGACATATTCCTGCTCGGCGGTATCGAAGCCGAGGATGCTGAAGGATTGGCCGAAAGGGCATGGCGGGAAGTCTGGAAAGCCCTCGCGCAGAACGTAACGCTCGGGATCGCTGTGAAACTCGCTCTTGTAGACTTTCCGTAGTCCGTGCTTGCTCGGCGCGTCCTGGTCACCTGCCGGTGCTGTTTCCCGATGCGCCACAAGGCGCTCGGACAAGTCGCGGGGGCAGATTTCGTGGAACACGTCGAAGGCGTCGATCAACAGGCCTTTATGCTCTGTCGCCGGATCGGTGATCGCGTAGATGTTGGAGGCATCTTCGCCGTCGTCCCCGCTCTCGAGGCGCAACGCCGCATCGACGCGAATGCTGCATGCATCGAGGGTTGACCCTAGTTCGAGATCGACGAGATTGCCGTCCTTGACGCGGTATTCGCGGTCATAGCCTTTGGCGATGAATGACTGGACTGCTTCTAGAACGTCGGTCACCTGGGAGGTCATGGAAGCACCTTCATCTTGAACTGGATTGGACACGCTCGCGCACAAAGCGCGCTGTGACTCGGCGGACGGAGAAGCTCGCGAAGTGCGTTACTCATAGCCACTTGGCCTTCTTGAAGCGCATGAATAGGAGAAGGCAGAACACCGCTATCACTCCGAGCACGACGAAGTAGCCATATGGCGTGTCCAGTTCCGGCATGTGCTTGAAGTTCATGCCATATATTCCGGCGATCGCCGTCGGGACCGCCAAGATCGCCGCCCAGGCCGCGAGCTGGCGAGTGACCACACCGATCCTTTGCGCTTCCAGAAGGCTGCTGGCCTCGAAGACCGTGGACAGGACAAGCAGGAGGCCGTCGACCATGGACTGCACGCGGTGGACATGGTCCGCGACGTCGTGGAAATATGGTGTCATTTCGGCGCTGATGCAGGGAAAGTGGCCGCGAACGAGCTTTCGCACCAGCTCGGCCATAGCCCCGAGCGTGCGCTGGAACCGCGTGAGTTCGGACCTTAGTTCGAAGATTCGCGCCACCTCTTCTGGCTCGAGGAAATCGTGCAGCGACCGTCGCTCCATCGCCAGGACGTCGTCCTCGATCATTTCGAAGATGGGCAGATACTGGTCGACCACTCGGTGCAAGATCGCGTGCAGCACATAGTCGACACCCTTGCCGAACTGCGTCGGCGATGCCTCGAGTTGCTCCCGAAGTTTGCCCAGCGCTCCGGCATTGCCGTGCCGCACGGTGATAAGGTGATTGTGACCGGTGAAGATCGCCATCTTGCCGTAGCTGATCCGGTCGCCGACCAGCTCGGCGGTCTGGGCGACGACGTACAACTCATCGTTGTAGACCTCGAGCTTGGGCGGGCACAGCGGGTGCATGGCGTTGTCGATCGCCAAAGGATGGAGGTTATACGTCGTCTGGATCGCGCTGAGTTCGTCTGCGGTGGGCTCGCTAAGCGCGATCCAGCAGAAGCCCGAGCGATTCTCGTTTAGTTCGACGTGCTCATCGAGCCTGATTTCACGGACTCGCTTACCTTCGTTGTAATAATATGCGGCGATAATGGTCATGCAGGGGTCGTCTCAGAAAACGGAAAATAAAGCACGCTAAGCGTGCGTGGAGGCTGGCACCCAGCGGTACAGCGTCGGAATGGACACGCCGAGGTTCTTGGCCACGTCCTTGGGCGGCACCCCGCTGGCCAGCAGCTTCTTGGCCGACTCGATCTTGCTGTCGGTCATCTTCGGCTTGCGGCCGCCTTTGCGGCCGAGCTGCTTGGCGACTTCCAGCCCGGCGCGGGTGCGCTCGACGGTCAGCTCGCGCTCCATTTCGGCAAGGCTCGCCATGACGTGGAAGAAGAACCGCCCGGATGGTGTGCCGGTGTCGATGGAGTCGGTGAGGCTCCTGAACTGGACACCGTGCTTGTGCAGATCGCCGACCAGATCGACCAGTTGCTTGACCGACCGGCCCAGCCGGTCGAGCTTCCAGACGACCAAAGTATCGCCTTCGCGCAGCATTTCGAGCGTCTTGGCCAAGCCAGGCCGGTCTGCCCGCGTGCCACTCACCTTGTCCTCGAAGACCTTTTTACATCCGGCCTTGCTCAAGGCTTCGCGTTGCAGCTCCAGGTTCTGATCCTGCGTCGAGACGCGCGCATAGCCAATCAACATGGCTTGTCTCGCGCCCGGTCGATGCGTTCCTGCATCGCCTGCATCACTTCTTCGTGGGTGTACGATCTGGCGTTGGCGTCGGTGGCTTGCCGCAGGGCTTCCTCAACCTCGCGCGTCATCCGCTCGTAATCCTCCGGCCACAGCGCTTGCTCCATGCGCAGCGACGCCTGACCCAGCAGGTGCAGCAGGCTGAACAGCCGCATGTCGTTGGTGGCGACGATGCGCTCCCGAATCTGCTCCTGAATAGCTTCGCTAGCCCGATGCGCTTGTGGTGTGGCAGTCCCCTCGTAGTCAGCGGGGAATTCCGCTTCCTCGGCAATCCTTGCCCAGGCGCTGGCCAGCGCCTCGATGGTTGACGTGCTCATTTCCGCCGCTCCTGTGCTCTTTGGCGAATCAACCGGCCAAGGGGCCTCGACGCGAAAACCAGCAGCATCACGCCTATCGGATACCAGGTCGAGAAGACCACCAAGGCATCGAAGGCTGGCCGTCCGGTGTTGGTAGGCAGTACGGCGGTCACAGCCATCAACCCGCCGACCGTCCAGATGATGCGCCACACGTAGGGCATCACGCGGGGCACGTAGCCGTCATCGAAAGCGGTCTGGTAGTAGCGGCGCAGGCCGCGCTCGGCAAGCGCCTGGCGCTGCCGCTCCGACAGCGCATCCGTCCGGCCATACCAGCGCCGGAATGGTGGACAGCGCAGCAGCAAAGGGGTGAAGAGGATCATCACCGCCACGATCGCGACACCCCACGCCATGACGGCGCCGGCATCGGGCCGCTTGGCGTTCTCGATCACGGGCGCGAAGACGCCCGGAGCACCGATCATCCAGAACAGCGCAATGTGCTGATGGAAGGAGAGCTTCATTTGCTCATCCACTTGCGCAGCAGGCGCTTTTTCAGGGAGGCGCGTTCTTGCGGGTTGCGTCCCTTGTGATTGGCGATGCGATCCGCCGTGGCGGCCTGGCGCTTGACGGGCCAGTAGGAGCGGCCATCCTTGCCCATCGACCAGACGCTGCTGGCCTGGTTTTCCAGCAGGGGCAGATGGGCGCTCAGGGCTTCGGGCGACGCGCTGGTCAGCGCCGTGCGCTCACGGGTGCGCCAGCGCTGATGCCAGAGCTTCTTGTCCTCGCGCTCGCTGCCGCAGGTCGTGTGCCCGACGATGGGTGTTTTGCGGCGGCTGCGGCTCATAACGTAGTGGTCTCCAAGAACATTCAGGACTGATCCCAGGCGTCGATGGTCAAGACCTGATCGGCAGGACAGGCGGCTACGCGGTCGGGAACTGGATGGTGTTCAGTCTCATGCCGACCCCATTCGATTGATCGCGTCGCTTGCGGCACGCTGCGACGCAAGGAGGTTTGCGACCTGGTTTAGCAGCCGTGTCCGCTGCATGTCTGTTACCTATCTCCCCGACCGCTCATTGGACCAACTCCAGAGATTGGGCTCTATCGCTCAGCCAATACGAAACCGGCATTGGCTGATGCCACAACCGAGACTAACACAAATGGCTCGGTACCTGTATTTCGCGCCCCGTGCACTTGGCCCGGTCTTGCCACGGCTATCTCACCTTCCCTGAGGGCACGAACAATCCCATTGCCCTGAAAGTAATCAGCCATTCCCGACAAAACAGTCCACGTGTCTTGGCCGTGAGGATGAATGTGAGCCGCAATTTCCTGCCCGGGATGGACATGCCAAACCACGATAATTGAGTCTCGGGTTTCAAGCACAACGGAACGAATAGGCTCGCCTTCGGACGGCTGAACATACTCGGCTACAGAAAATATTCTCGATTCAACAGTCATCGGAGATCCCTCTTTCACAGTTGTCGTTACGGTCTTCATCGTCGGCATCCTGACGCACGGCGGGCAATTGCTGGAGCAACGCCGGCAGCCATTCCTGTACCGTCTCCCACACCACATCGAGGTTGATGTCGAAATAGCCGTGAGCCATGCGATTACGCATATTGCGCATGCTGCGCCACGGCACGTCGGCATGCGCCTGGGTGAACTCGACGTAGCCATCCATCACCTTTGTGGCCGCCTCGCCGATGACGATCAGGCTCATGATGACGGCCTGCTGGGTGCGCTTGTCGGCCAAGAAGTCGTCCTTGGCCATCCCTTCCACGAAGCTGCGCGCATCGGTTGCGGCCTGCTGAATGTGGTCGAGGTAATCGGGCAGGCGGTTCTCGCTCATATCGGTTGCGCCTCCGCGAGCACCTTGGCCCGGAACTTCGGCGGCAGGTCGCCGGGAGTCAGCAGATCGACGTCAACGCCGAGCAGCGATTTCAGTTCTTCTTCCAAATCGCCCAAGTCCAACAACGTGGCACCGGGCAGCGCATCGACCAACAGGTCGAGGTCGCTGCCATCCCGGTCGGTGCCATGCAGCACCGAGCCGAAGACGCGCGGGTTCGCGGCGCGAAAGCGGCCTACCGCTTCACGCACTGCGCTTCGCTTCATGTCAAGCACAACAGACGGTCGCATGCGCATCCTTTCTTATCGAAACTCGTTGAGATGATATGCAATCAAGAATAGAATTTCAAGAACTATTTTCGAGAATCGCAATGCCTTGATTCCCGTGCCGCGCCGGTTGCCTTGGCGGGTTTGTCACAAACCTACGTTTTCAAGAAGAAGGAAACCGCATGCCCCGCCGTTCGATCCTCTCCGCCGCCGAGCGCGAAAGCCTGCTGGCGTTGCCGGACACCAAGGATGAGTTGATCCGTCACTACACGTTCAGCGAAAGCGACCTCTCCATCATCCGGCAGCGGCGCGGCCCGGCCAATCGGCTGGGCTTCGCGGTGCAGCTCTGCTACCTGCGCTTTCCCGGCGTCATCCTTGGCGCTGATGAGCCACCGTTCCCGCCATTGCTGAGACTGGTCGCCAACCAGCTCAAGGTCGGCATCGAAAGCTGGGACGAGTACGGGCAGCGTGAGCAGACCCGACGCGAGCACCTGGTCGAGCTGCAAACGGTGTTCGGCTTCCAGCCGTTCACGATTGGCCACTACCGGCAGGCTGTCCAGTTGCTGACCGAGCTGGCCATGCAAACCGACAAGGGCATCGTGCTGGCCAGAGCCTTGATCGAGCACCTGCGGCGGCAGTCGGTCATTGTGCCCGCCCTCAACGCCGTCGAGCGGGCGAGCGCCGAAGCGATTACCCGCGCCAACCGGCGTCTCTACGACGCCTTGGCTGAGCCGCTGACGGACGTGCATCGCCGTCGCCTCGACGATCTGCTCAAGCGCCGCGACAACGGCAAGACGACGTGGCTGGCCTGGCTGCGGCAATCCCCGGTCAAACCGAACTCGCGGCACATGCTGGAACACATCGAACGCCTCAAGGCGTGGCAGGCGCTCGACCTGCCCTCCGGCATCGAGCGGCTGGTTCACCAGAACCGGCTGCTCAAGATCGCCCGCGAGGGCGGCCAGATGACGCCCGCCGACCTGGCGAAGTTCGAGCCGCAGCGGCGTTACGCGACCCTGGTGGCGCTCGCCATCGAGGGCATGGCCACCGTCACCGACGAAATCATCGACCTGCATGACCGCATCCTGGGCAAGCTGTTCAATGCCGCCAAGAACAAGCATCAGCAGCAGTTCCAGGCATCCGGCAAGGCGATCAATGCCAAGGTGCGGCTGTTCGGGCGCATCGGCCAGGCGCTGATCGAGGCCAAGCAAGCGGGCCGCGATCCGTTCGCCGCCATCGAGGCCGTCATGTCCTGGGATGCTTTCGCCGAGAGCGTCACCGAAGCGCAGCGGCTCGCGCAACCCGAGGACTTCGATTTCCTGCACCGCATCGGCGAGAGCTACGCCACGCTGCGCCGCTACGCGCCGGAATTTCTCGACGTGCTCAAGTTGCGGGCCGCGCCCGCCGCCAAGGACGTACTCGACGCCATCGAGGTGCTGCGCAGCATGAACAGCGACAACGCCCGCAAGGTGCCCACCGACGCGCCGACCGAGTTCATCAAGCCGCGCTGGCAGAAGCTGGTGATGACCGACACCGGCATCGACCGGCGCTACTACGAACTGTGCGCGCTGTCGGAGCTGAAGAACGCGCTGCGCTCCGGCGACATCTGGGTGCAAGGCTCGCGCCAGTTCAAGGACTTCGAGGACTACCTGGTGCCGCCCGCGAAATTCGCCAGCCTCAAGCAGGCCAGCGAATTGCCGCTGGCCGTGGCCACCGATTGCGACCAGTACCTGCATGACCGGCTGACGCTGCTGGAAACGCAGCTCGCCACCGTCAACCGCATGGCGCTGGCCAACGAGCTGCCGGACGCCATCATCACGGAGTCGGGCCTGAAGATCACGCCGCTCGATGCGGCGGTGCCCGATACCGCACAGGCCCTGATCGACCAGACGGCGATGATCCTACCGCACGTCAAGATCACCGAATTGCTGCTGGAGGTAGACGAATGGACGGGCTTCACCCGGCACTTCGCCCACCTGAAGTCAGGCGACCTGGCCAAGGACAAAAACCTGTTGCTGACCACGATCCTCGCCGACGCGATCAACCTGGGCCTGACCAAGATGGCGGAATCGTGCCCCGGCACGACCTACGCCAAGCTGGCCTGGCTGCAAGCCTGGCACATCCGCGACGAAACCTACGGGGCGGCACTGGCCGAGCTGGTCAACGCGCAGTTCCGACATCCCTTCGCCGGGCATTGGGGCGACGGCACCACGTCATCGTCGGACGGCCAGAACTTCCGCACCGGCAGCAAGGCCGAGAGCACCGGCCACATCAATCCGAAATACGGCAGCAGCCCAGGGCGGACGTTCTACACCCATATCTCCGACCAGTACGCGCCGTTCCACACCAAGGTCGTGAACGTCGGCGTGCGCGACTCGACCTACGTGCTCGACGGCCTGCTGTATCACGAATCCGACCTGCGGATCGAGGAGCACTACACCGACACGGCAGGGTTCACGGACCACGTCTTCGCGTTGATGCACCTGCTGGGCTTCCGCTTCGCCCCGCGCATTCGTGACCTGGGCGACACCAAGCTCTACATCCCGAAGGGCGATGCCACCTACGAGGCGTTGAAACCGATGATCGGCGGCACGCTCAACATCAAGCACGTCCGCGCCCATTGGGATGAAATCCTGCGGATGGCCACCTCGATCAAGCAGGGCACGGCGACGGCCTCGCTGATGCTCAGGAAGCTTGGCAGCTACCCGCGCCAGAACGGCCTGGCCGTCGCCCTGCGTGAGCTGGGACGCATCGAGCGCACACTGTTCATCCTGGACTGGCTGCAAAGCGTCGAGCTGCGCCGCCGCGTGCATGCCGGGCTGAACAAAGGCGAGGCGCGCAACGCGCTGGCCCGCGCCGTGTTCTTCAACCGCCTGGGGGAAATCCGCGACCGCAGCTTCGAGCAGCAGCGCTACCGGGCCAGCGGCCTCAACCTGGTGACGGCGGCCATCGTGCTATGGAACACGGTCTATCTGGAGCGGGCCGCGAACGCCTTGCGTGGCCACGGTCAAGCCGTCGATGACGGCCTGTTGCAGTACCTGTCGCCGCTCGGCTGGGAGCACATCAACCTGACCGGCGATTACCTCTGGCGCAGCAGCGCCAAGATCGGCGCGGGCAAGTTCAGGCCGCTACGGCCGCTGCAACCGGCTTAGCGTGCTTTATTTAATGAGATGGTCACTCCCTCCTTCCCGGTATTATGCTGAGGACAGGCTTTCATTCGGAGAACTATCATGGAAAACATTGCGCTCATTGGTATCGATCTGGGTAAAAACTCTTTCCATATTCATTGCCAGGATCGTCGCGGGAAGGCTGTTTACCGTAAAAAATTTACCCGGCCAAAGTTGATCGAATTTTTGGCGACATGCCCCGCTACAACCATCGCAATGGAAGCCTGTGGCGGTTCTCACTTTATGGCACGCAAGTTGGAAGAGTTGGGGCATTCCCCAAAGCTGATATCACCACAATTTGTCCGCCCGTTCGTTAAAAGCAATAAAAACGACTTTGTCGACGCCGAAGCTATTTGTGAAGCTGCATCGCGTCCGTCTATGCGTTTTGTGCAGCCCAGAACGGAATCTCAGCAGGCAATGCGGGCTCTGCATCGTGTCCGTGAATCCCTGGTTCAGGATAAGGTAAAAACAACCAATCAAATGCATGCTTTTCTGCTGGAATTTGGCATTAGCGTTCCCCGAGGAGCTGCCGTTATTAGCCGACTGAGTACCATTCTTGAGGATAATAGTTTGCCTCTTTACCTCAGCCAGTTATTGCTGAAATTACAACAGCATTATCACTATCTTGTTGAGCAGATTAAAGATTTGGAATCCCAGTTGAAACGAAAGTTGGACGAAGATGAGGTTGGACAGCGCTTGCTGAGCATTCCCTGCGTCGGAACACTGACAGCGAGTACTATTTCAACTGAGATTGGCGACGGGAAGCAGTACGCCAGCAGCCGTGACTTTGCGGCGGCAACAGGGCTTGTACCTCGGCAGTACAGCACGGGAGGTAGGACGACATTGCTGGGAATTAGTAAGCGAGGTAATAAAAAGATCCGAACTTTGTTGGTTCAATGTGCCAGGGTATTCATACAAAAACTGGAACACCAGTCTGGCAAATTGGCCGATTGGGTCAGGGATTTACTGTGCCGGAAAAGCAACTTTGTCGTCACTTGTGCTCTGGCAAACAAGCTGGCCAGAATAGCCTGGGCCCTAACGGCACGACAGCAAACTTATGTAGCATAACGGCAGAAATACACCGGTTTAAAGAATTACTGATCTGGTTTTGCGAATACTGATATTGATGATACTAACGGCCCACCGGCCTGTTGAGGAACCTGTAAAACGGAAAGGCTCATTGAAGCCGTATATTTTCTGGAGGTTCATCAGGCGCGGAACTCATCAAGGCGCGGGAATAAAATCCCATTCAGACGCCGGATAGATTCAAGCAAGCCAACTTGTCGTCAAAATCGGTGTTGCAAAAACGGGAGTGACCATAGATTCCGTTTTCTGAGACGACCCCATGCAGGCCTCGCAGGAATTCGCAGGCCACGCTGTACAGCCGGTCGCGCCAGCCCGCGTTCGAGCCATGCCTGCACGTTCGAATAGCTGCTTAGGCCGAGGATGTCGCCCGCTGCGTAGAATTCGACCAGCGCATTCACCCAGCCAAACGTCGCAATGTCCGCGATCGAGTAATCATCGACAATCCATTCGCGGCCCTCCAGCCGGTGATCCAGGACCCCGAGAAGACGCCTGGATTCATCAACAAAGCGCTGCCGAGGTCGCTTGTCCTCATAGTCCTTGCCGGCAAATCGCAGGAAAAAGCCTAGCTGTCCGAAGGTCGGCCCAACGCCCGACACCTGAAAGAACACCCAGGCCAGAGTCTCGTACCGCTGGGCGGGTGTTGTTGAGATGAGCTGCCCCGTCTTGTCGGCCAGATAGATGAGGATCGCACCGGTTTCCCATATGCCAATGGGCTGGCCGTCAGGGCCAGCCGGATCGATGATCGCGGGTATGCGGCCGTTGGGATTCAACGACACGAACGCTGGATCCTTCGACTCGTTGTTCGAGATGTCGACGAAGTGGGGCTCATACGGCAGGCCAGTCTCCTCCAGCATCATCGAGACCTTGACGCCGTTGGGCGTGGGGGCCGCGTATAGTTGCAAGCGATCCGGATAAGATGCTGGCCAGCGCTGCGTGATGGGAAAGGAGGAGAGGTCTGTCATATCTGGATCCTGGCACTGCGACGGCGGCTGAATGGAATGATCTGCTTCAAGGCCGGGTTCGACGACCGCGTCGATTGACGCGGTCGTCGGAGGTTGCGAACCGGATCGGCGCGGCACTAACGGCAGCGAAGCCTATTCCGCTGCAGCCCCGGCCGCAGGGCTCACATCGCCGGCCTCATGCCGCTTTGGAAGAACCCAGTCGGGACGGACGAAGTGGCAGGTGTAGCCGCCCGGCCGCTTCTCCAGATAATCCTGGTGATCGGGCTCGGCCTCCCAGAACTCGCCGACCGGCTGGACCTCGGTCACCACTTTGCCATCCCACAGCCCCGAGGCATCCACATCGGCGATCGTATCCTCGGCGACGCGCTTCTGCTCCTCGTCGACATAATAGATGCCCGACCGGTAGGAGAGCCCACGATCATTGCCCTGGCGGTTCAGCGTCGTCGGATCGTGGATCTGGAAGAAGAATTCCAGGATGTGCCGGTAGCTCGTCACTGTCGGGTCGAAGACAATCTCGATCCCCTCGGCATGCGTGCCGTGATTACGATACGTGGCGTTCGGAATATCGCCGCCCGTGTAACCCACACGGGTCGAGATGATGCCGGGCCGCTTGCGGATCAGATCCTGCATGCCCCAGAAACATCCTCCTGCGAGAACAGCGCGCTGATGCATGTTAAGCCTCCTCTACTTGATCGAGATATTCACCGTATCCCTCGGACTCCATCTCGTCGCGCGGGATGAAGCGAAGGGACGCAGAGTTGATGCAGTAGCGCAGACCGCCGCGGTCGGAAGGACCGTCCGGGAAAACGTGGCCCAGATGGCTGTCGGCGTGTACCGACCTGACCTCCGTCCGGACCATGCCGTGTGCACTGTCCCGCACCTCGTTCACGTTTGCCGGAACGATCGGCTTGGTGAAGCTGGGCCAGCCAGTACCCGAATCGAACTTGTCCGTTGAAGCGAACAGCGGCTCTCCCGACACTATGTCGACGTAGATGCCAGGCTCCTTGTTGTCGTTGTGCTCACCCGTGAAGGGCCTTTCGGTCCCCGAATCCTGGGTAATCCGGCGTTGCTCGGGGGTCAGGCGGTCAACTGCTGCCTGTGACTTCTCAAACTTCATGATAGTCTCCAATAATTAATCTAAATAGATGCGCGGAATAGTAGATCACTGAAAGGGAACTCAGCCCGGATTGTGCGATCTGATCAATCGCCAAACCAACCAAAACCACCAACCGGACTGAGCGATGCCGATCATAGCACCAATACCCCGTGGCGAACGACGCCTGATGCAGAAAGCTATTCATAAAACGCGCGATAAAAATCATGCCCGCAGACTCACGGCCATGCTGATGCTTCATCGGGGTGAACGGGTCAGCGATGTTGCCAGAACTCTCTGTTGTGCTCGTTCATCCGTTGGTCGCTGGATTAACTGGTTTACGCACTCAGGTATTGAAGGCCTGAAATCCTTACCCGCAGGGCGCTCCCGACGCTGGCCTTTTGAACATATCTGCACCCTGTTACGTGAGCTGATAAAGCATTCTCCCGGCGATTTTGGTTATCAACGTTCACGCTGGAGCACCGAATTACTGGCATTAAAAATCAATGAGATAACCGGTTGCCAGTTACATGCAGGAACCGTTCGCCGCTGGTTGCCATCTGCGGGGCTTGTATGGCGCAGGGCCGCGCCAACTCTGCGTATCCGTGACCCACATAAAGATGAAAAGATGGCGGTAATCCACAAAGCGCTGGATGAATGCAGCGCAGAGCATCCGGTATTTTATGAAGATGAAGTGGATATCCACCTTAATCCTAAAATCGGTGCGGACTGGCAGTTGCGCGGACAGCAGAAACGGGTAGTGACGCCGGGGCAGAACGAAAAATACTATCTGGCCGGCGCACTGCACAGTGGCACGGGTAAAGTCAGCTACGTGGGCGGCAACAGCAAAAGTTCAGCGCTGTTTATCGCTCTGCTGAAGCACCTGAAAGCCACTTACCGGCGGGCGAAAACAATCACGCTGATCGTTGATAACTACATTATCCATAAAAGCCGCGAAACACAGCGCTGGTTGAAAGCAAATCCCAAGTTCAGGGTAATTTACCAGCCGGTTTACTCGCCGTGGGTGAATCATGTGGAACGGCTATGGCAGGCACTTCATGACACGATAACCCGTAATCATCAGTGCCGCTCAATGTGGCAGTTACTGAAAAAGGTCCGCCATTTTATGGAAACCGCCAGCCCATTCCCCGGAGGAAAACATGGTCAGGCAAAAGTGTAGCGGTATTAGGCGCAGCTATTTAGAGAGCTCGACACACTGTCATTTATCTTTGCAGTCATTGCGCCGACTATCGCAGTGCGCCCCAGATTTATCCAATACGCTGCGCGTATAGTTTCCATAGCGCCGAAGCTCTTCACGTCGTGATTCAGTTCCACTCATACCGGGCTGCCAGCTGCGCGATGTTCCGTATCTCGACCGTTGCCGTGGAGCCGGATACTGTCGCGATCACGACTTCGCGCTCCAAGACAAATCCGTCGATCGGCCGAGTGACGAGGCCTTGCACGGTCGGCGATCGTTCCGGAAGAATGCATATGGCGTGGCCGTCAGCGACGACCCGTTGCACCCAGTCCTCGCGATCTGATCGAAAGCGAGGTCGCATGAGCAAGTCCCGTCGCGCGAAGTGATCGAGGATCCGATCGCGAAACTCGCATTTCAGGCGATCGACGAAAGGAAACTCGAGCAGGTCTTCGCCGCGCACGATCTCGTTGGCAGCCAAGGGATGGTTTGCAGAACAGCCGAGCACGAAGCGCTCCCGAAATAGAGGATGCACATCCAGCTTGCGTTCCGGTCTTGTTTCACGCGGCATGATGCACGCGTGGTATTTTCCTGAAAGCACCTCCGATGTGTCCTCGTTCGACTGGAGCGAGTGCAGCTTGATTTCGATGGATGGCATCTCCGCCAATGCGCTCTCGAAGAATGCCGTAAATTCCTTTGGTCCGACGGTGGGCGCGACGGCGACATCCAGCACGCGGTGCCCCCCCATCGCCCAGTGCTCCGAGTGATTGCGAACGCTCTTCATCGCGACCACCATGCGCCGGAATTCTGCCTCGACGTCATGGCCAAGGCCAGTCAGGCGGCTGTTCTTCCCGTCGCGATAGATCAGCGGCCCGCCAAGCTCATCTTCCAAGCGGCGGATCGCGCGGGTCAGACTTGGCTGTGACACACCGCTCAAGCGAGCGGCCGCTGTGAAATTCAGCGTCTCGGCCAAGTTGATGAAATAGCTGACTTGATTGAGTTCCATAGTCCTTTGGCCCACGCGCCTGACTGATACCTCTTCCGTGAGACCGCCTTTGGAAAGCAGGTCGCAGAAGTATGCTTGGCGCATATAATCATGGTATAGGGGCTTGTCTATATGCGCCAGACATATAAATGATAGCCTGAGATGACGATTACCGGTTGGCGGTGCGCTCCGCTCAGCTCCGTCGAAGGTTCTGAGAGCGCAACCGCCAAGCCGCGTGCTGGAGGTTTGATGGACATGGCAGGAAGATCATTTACGTTTGTCAGTGGGGCTGGCTCTCCGCTGTCCGGGCACCTCGAACCGCCGGAAGGGACGCCGCGGGGCTGGGCGATCTTCGCCCACTGCTTCACGTGCGGGAAAGACAGTCGCGCCGCTGTTCACATCTCGCGCGCGCTGTCGCGTGCGGGCATCGGGGTCTTGAGGTTCGATTTCGCCGGGACCGGGATCGGCGGTGGGACGGGAGAACCTGTGAACTTCGCGTCGGACGTCGAGGACCTTCGGGCCGCCGCAAATGCGATGGCGGCGGCGGGCATGTCACCGTCCCTCCTCGTCGGGCACAGCCTGGGTGGCACCGCTGCGATCGTAGCCGCCGCCGACATGCCTGATATTGCGGCGGTAGCGACGATTGGTGCGCCGGCCGACCTTCAGCATATCTTGCGCCTCTTCGGACCGAATGATCTGGACACCATCGCGAGCGAGGGCGAGGCCTCGGTGGAGATTGCCGGTAGGCCCTTCCTCATTCGCCGAGGGTTCCTTGAGGCGGTTGAGGGGATCGACGTCGAGAAGGCCATTGCCTCCCTGCGACGGCCGGTGCTGGTCATGCACTCTCCGCTGGATCAGGTGGTCGGCATCGACCACGCGTCGCGCATCTTCGTCGCGTCCAGGCACCCTAAAAGCTTCATCTCGCTCGACAACGCGGATCACCTTCTCACCGACGTCGCGGACGCGAACTACGCCGCGGCCATGGTGGCGGTTTGGGCGAGCCGCTTTCTCCCACCACTCAGCGCGGATCTTCCGCAGGTCGAGGTTGCGGAGGGCGTCGTCTCCACCGAAACTCTTGCAGGGACGTTCCAGCTCAAGGTCCGCAGCGGCGAGCACACTCTGTTCGCCGACGAGCCAGCATCGGTCGGTGGCCTCGGGACCGGACTATCTCCCTACGAACTCGTATCTGCCGGCCTCGCAGCCTGCACGGTGATGACGATGCGTCTCTATGCGAACCGCAAGGGCTTTCCGCTCGAACGGGCGAGCACGACCGTGCAGCACGAGAAGGTGCCGGACATGATGCCACCCGACCGGTTCACCCGCACCATTGTCCTCGATGGGCCGCTGAGTGATGATCAGCGCGCTCGGATCCTCGCGATCGCTGATCGGTGTCCCGTCGATCTGAGTCTCATCCGGGGTTCGGACGTGCAGACCGAGCTCTTGAGCGCCAGTCAGGCTGCGGATCCCGCGAGGCTGGCTTGACCGTGGCGCACACGGAGGAGGGCGAACGGACTGTGAGCCAATCGCCTACCGGCAATAGGGCGGCCGCGACAGAGCGAGCAATTCTCGCAGGCGGCTGCTTCTGGGGCATGGAGGATTTGCTGCGCCGAGCCAGGGGAGTCATTTCGACGCGTGTCGGTTACACAGGCGGAGAAATGCCTGATCCGACCTACGCGAGACATTACGGCCATGCGGAAGCAGTGGAAGTGACCTTCGACCCTTCCGTTCTCGCCTATCGCTCGCTCTTGGAACTCTTCTTCCAGATACATGACCCCACGACCTACGAGCAACAAGGCAGCGATGTCGGTCCGAGCTATCGATCGGCGATTTTCTACACCACCGAAGTGCAGAAGGAAGTCGCCCTCACAACCATCGCGGAAATCGAGGCATCAGGAAGCTGGCCAGGCCCGGTCGTGTCGGAGATCAACCCAGAAGAACCCTTTTGGGAGGCGGAGCCAGAGCACCAAGAATACCTGGTGCGCTATCCTGGGGGCTATAGCTGCCACTTCGTGCGCCCGACCTGGCGGTTGGACCGCTCAGACGAACGCCCAGCTGTAATACTTGACAGAAAGAGTTGATGATGACCGAAACCGTGACTAATCAGGCCGCCTGGCAGAAAGCGCCGGGGCAGCCACTGAGGATCGGTGTCACCGCTCTGCCGCATCTGGCGGCGAACGAGATATTGATCCGCAACGCGGCCATCGCGATCAACCCACTCGACTGGATTCTGCAGGACGTCGCGCTTTTGCCATGGCTCGACTATCCCGCGATTCTCGGCAGCGACGTCTCCGGTGAGGTCGCGGCGGTCGGTGGCGCGGTCGAGCGGTTCAAGGTCGGCGATCGAGTCATCGGACAGGCGGTCGGGACAACCGTAAATCAACCTGCGCAGGGTGCGTTCCAGCACCACACGATCGTGCTGGACCACATGGCGGCGCCGATCCCCAACAACATTGCCTTCGCTGATGCGGCAGTCCTCCCGCTTGGCCTTGGCACCGCCGCAAGCGGGCTCTACGGACGGACACAGTTGGCTCTCGCGCCACCGTTACACTCGCCGACCGCGCGTCCAGAGGTCGTTCTGGTCTGGGGTGGATCGTCGAGCGTTGGCTGCAACGCCATCCAGCTCGCGGTGGCGTCGGGCTACAGGTGCGTCGCCACCGCTTCGGCGCGCAACGTCGGCCTGTTGAAGGAGCTGGGTGCAAGCGAGGTTCTTGACCACTCGAGTCCAGCCATCGTGGAAGACGTGATTGAGGCAATGCGCGGGCGCAGTCTCGCTGGAACGCTTCACGCGACCGGTCACATGAAAGACTGTTTTGCCGTAGTTGCGAGATGCGAGGGCTCGCGCCGGGTGGCAGCGACGCTGGCCCCGCCCGACGAGCGTTCATTTGGAGTCGAGGCGACGCACATCTCCGGGACGAGCCTCAAGGATGACGAGGTTGGTCCAATGATCTACCGCGAATTCCTGCCGCAGGCTCTCGCGGCGCGCACGTTCGTCCCCGCCCCTCCGGCGAAGATCGTGGGCCAGGGCCTTGAAATGCTCCAGGCTGCCTTGGAAGCCCTGAAGGCGGGTGTATCCGCAGCGAAAATCGTCGTTACCCTGCCTTGAGTGACCAGCCAGGCGGTTTTTCGCGTTCGCAGTCTGAGGTGGCCCGCACTTTGCCGATTGGGAAGCTCTACCGGGAAAACGCGTTTGGGACGCGCGCTGCGCTCCTGCCGGAGCATGCGTTCCCGAAACCTGTTCCCGACTGCTTTTCCCCGAAACTACCTATCGGACATAGAGAAATGGGAATGCAGCGAGTGGTTTGAACGGCCGCTTCCGAAACCGCGTTCCGATCAATTGAGCGGCTAAAAGTGGGGCGATCACCGACATATTAGAATGAGACCGCCATGCCCGATCGGCCGGCTTGACGCGTAGCCAAAAGAATGCGGCTGATGGTAGGCTCGCTGACATTATGAAGCCCCGCCATCTGAGCAGCGTTGAGCTGCCGCAATTGCGAGTCTCCTACGCGTCGTCGTTCTTCTCGCGGTCCACACCTCGCTCATGCAATTCGGCATCGACGGGGCAGTTCGTGCAGCCCTCGTAGCAGCACAAGCGGCAGATGCGGTATGACTGCTCGAGGTTTTCCAAGCGATTTCGGAGAACGCGTTCAGCGATGTCCGATAAGGTTTTCAGTTCGTCTGGATTAAGGATCGATAGCCCTTCGGCAATCACTTGATCGCGCGAGGCCAGGACCTCGTCGCTCGCGACCTTGCCAGTTGGAGTAAGATAGAGGGATCGCGCGCGCCCGTCTGTCGAATGCTCCCTACGCTCGATCAATCCCTCGCTTACCAATCTATCCACCAGGCGAACAGTTCCAGCATGTGAAAGGCCCACCCCGATCGCAAGCATACGGATCGAGAGCCCGGGCTTGTGCGCGAGCAACGCCAGCGCTGAGGCGGCGGGTCCAGCTTCCGGCGCCCGCGATGAACTAGCGCGAACGATGTCGTCGCTGATCATGAGTGCGAACGCCCCGAAAATGTTTCGATCTCGAGGTCCATCCATTGCCACATCTATATGTGCGCGGAGCATAGACAGCAAGCCATACCGTGGTCCTCTTCCTCCGCGCGGCTTGTGGAAAATGTCCTGTTTTAGAAGGGTTTCGGAGGATTTCGACTGATCGAGCGCGCCGAAAAAAACGGGTCCGGCTCGTTAAGGCCGCGGAACCGTTGATACCTGGCGGCTATAGGGCAAGCCTTTTCGCTCGGAATCGCCGTAGGTCGCGCCCGAGAATCACTCCGCGTCAGCGCTGTCATCCAGGCCGCGCAGGTGCAGATCAGCGAGACCTAGCTTGCCCCCGGCGTCGCACTTCCATCGTGTCACCGCGCGCGATCACGATTGTATCAATCCCATTGAGGAACAGTCCGTGCTCCACGACGTCGGGGATTGCGGCGAAACGGGCGAAGACCGCGTCGCCATGCAGCTGAGCGCCTCCGGGCTCGATATCGCGACGGAGCATCCATGCCCCGCGGAGGTTCTGCAGGATTTGCACGCCCGCCGTCACGAGAGGACCACAGTCACGAGAGCACAAGCGCCCCTCTGTGGCGGACCGAAGCACGCAGCAGCACGAGGGACGCCGCTAGCAGAACTGCGTCCTTCAGTAGAAACTGCCCTGGTGCAGCCGAAATCGCAGGAAAGCCGCCGGCAGTCTGCTCCGCGACACCTGGAGTGGTGATGAAAAAGGTCAGCGTGATCAGATAGGTCGCTGCTGACATTAGTGCGCCTAGCGCAGAGAAGAGTGGACGAAATGCACCAAGGATCAGAACGAGACCGGTCGATAACTCGATAACGCCGATGAAATAGCTTTGCCCCTGCGTCCCGAACATGCCGAGCCAATTCATGATCGGGCTGTGTTCGATAAACGGGGCGATACCATAGGCCTCGTACGCTGTGAACTTCATCGCGCCGAACCACAGAAATACGATCACGAGAGCCCATCTAAGCAGGCCAAGATCCCTCCGACCGTGCTCGGGGACAAGAAATTCATAACGGTCGAAAATGCTCATCTAAAATTCCTCAACAGTGGTCCCGTGGGAACGTCACGAACGTCGTCTACGTGCTTCGGGCAGGCGTTGCAGTATATGCGCGACGCATATACCATATACTAATAAGCGAGATATGTCGAGCGGCTGGCTCGCGCTTCGCTGCCTCACGAAGCCATCCTCATCGGCGATGCCTTTACCCAGCAAACGCGCGACCTTTGCGGGATTTTGACTTGATGGGGCTGGCGCTCCGGGTGGGCCTATAGCCCGTTGGCAAACGTCCAGCCTGTACGGATGGACGCGGCCCTGGACGAGATAACCATGCCCACCGAAATCGTAGCAGCGATCGGCGAAGGCGCGCTCGCTTATCGAGAGAGCGGCATTCTCTCACTGGCAGATGGCAGAGTATTCTCCGCGTGCCGGCAGTATCGCTATCGCTTGAGCGAGGACAGTGTTGTCGTCGAGTTCGCAGACGGACCTCATATCGGGACGCAGTTCCTCAGCTTGAGTTTCTCGCGGACGGATACCGGGTTGGAAGCGAGTGGCGTCTATGCCTGCGGAGACGACACCTACCATGCAACCTACAGGATTCTGGGGCCGGCGGCCTTTGAAGTGGTCATCATGGTCCAAGGGCCTGCAAAGGCATACGAGCTAGTCAGCCGATATTCCCGGTCGGGATAAATGCTCATGTCAGGAGGGCAAGTCCTCTGTTGCCCTTATCATGGCCGTGAAAGGCAGCGCCGGAATAACTTACCACGCGCTGCAAATCCGAAGACGATTGTCGTCGTCATCAGAAGGTAGGCGACTATCCCACCAGGTGAAAGAGTCGGAACCGCTGCGAGGATCAACCCATCATTCCCGCCGGGTATGAGCGCGATGCCGATACCCATCAATGTGCCGCCGACGACAGATCGCAGAATGCCATTGGCTGTCGGCAGTTGGAGACGCAGATTGCCTTGGCGAAAGGAGGCGGTTAGGGCGCCTGCGATCGAAGAGATCACCGCAGTGAGCGCGACCTCGCCGGCCGGGGACATTCTGAGAGGAAGGGCGCGTTGAATCACGTCTGCGAAGGTCCAGGCCGGCGAGAGTGCATATAGAAGTCCGCCAGTGATACCGAGTCCAATCATCGAAGCGCCGAACGACCAACCCGGCTTTGTTCGCAGAACGCTCTTCGTGGAAACGAAAACGAGTGCCAGCACGAGCACAACTAGGAAGGCTAGGAGAGTAACGAGGCCTGTTGCGCTCGGTTTGGAGATTAAGCTTGGCCATGTTGAATCGTAGCCGAACCTGCCATGGTCGGCAGCCAAGATACCAATCGTTAATCCCAAGGGTAGAGCTAGAAGTCGCATCTCCCCATCCCCAAGCCGCGCCAGCGATCCGAGCAGGCATGTGTCATTAATGAGTGCGCCGAGGCCGAAGGCGATGGCGCCGATGAGCAGGAGGAAATTGATGCTGGTCGAGGGTGCGAGTGTTGCGCCCAGTGTTCCCGTCCAGACTATCGGGACCGCAACCAGGCCTGCCGCTGCCGACGCTGCGAGAAATCCGACGAACATTTTCGGCGGCTGTCTTCTGTGTAACTCATGAGCGGCCACCACTAAACAGGTTCCGCCTTGGTTCGCCGCATATCCGAACCCGAAGGCAAGTACGCATAGAAGAAGTTCGAGCGCAAACGATCCCATTATTTCAAGCCTGCCTGATCATATCGTCAGCCTTCTGATGCGACGTTCCAGCGTGGCGAGCGCCCCGGCTTAGCTTTACCACGGGAAGGCGCGATCCTGCTGTAGCCGCACAGATGGCAAAGGCTGACCGAGCCATCTTTGTCGAAGCCGTTTGCCACAAGGAGCCGCTCCGACAGCATGCCTAGAATGTCGAGGTCATTGGGCGACAGGGGCGAAATACATTCGGAGATCACCTGCTCCCGTGCCTTGAGCAAGGCGTCCGTTATCTTCTTCCCCGAATTGGTGAGGTGAATGAAGCGCGCCCGCCTGTCGGTGATTTGTCTTCGTCGTTCCACCAACTGTTCGCGCTCGAGCCTATCGATCAATCGCACCGTCCCGGCATGAGAAAGCCCGATCGAGGTAGCCAAAACGCTGATCGGCAGTCCGGGCTCCATGCTGAGTAACACCATCACGGCGGTCCCCGGGCCGCTTGGTGAAAACGAGGCCGAGACACTGGCGATGCTGTCTGCAACGGCCAACGCGAGTGCACCTAAATGGTACTTGGCGACCTCAGGCTCCATACCGCAAGAATATATGCTTCGCGCATAGACTTCAAGCGTGTGAAAATGTATGACCGCCGCATGCATCTATGACAGATTCGGACATGGTCATGCTCATTGAGGGGCTCAGCTCGGATTCCACATCTGAGATCAACGGACGTGCTCGTTCCCCAGGCGCTAGCGGGGGTGGGCTCGATGAAAGTGGACGTGCATGGGTGCCGCTCACCGGGCGCAGGCGGTTCGCCGATGAGACCGCCGGTATGATCGGACGGGTCTCATGCCCGACCTGACTCTTGATCTCCGATACCTGAAGTACGCCGTTCAGGTCGCCGAGGCCGGCAGCTTCCGCCGAGCGGCGGAGCGCCTATCGATATCGCAATCCACCGTCAGCCGACGTGTGCAGCTGTTTGAGCGCCAACTTGGCTTTTCTCTCTTCAAGCGTACGCGAGCGGGGGCAGGGCTGACTCCAGAAGGTGAGCGCTTCCTTCAACAAGCGGTGGTGGGAGCGCGCTACCTTCGTAACGCCGCAACGGAGATCCGCTCCGCGCGGAAACTCAAGACCGGGCTCGTGAGGTTTGGAATGCTTGAAGCGTTCCCGGCGTGCCCGATCATCAACATTCTCTCGGCATTCAGAAATAGACATCCGACGATCGAGGTAAAGCTTGAGGAAGGCACTTCAGAAGAAAACACTTTGGGGGTGAAGCGCGGATTACTGGACGCAGCAATCAGCCTGAGTGCGAGCAAGAGCCCTCAGTTCCAAGTTCGACGTCTCTGCGAACCAGATCTGTTCGTGGCATTGTCCCCGCTTCACGAGTTGGCAGCACGGCCACAGCTGTCGTGGGAGGACGTTTGTGACGAAGTCTTCCTCGTTCGCTCGGATGGCGCTGGGCGTGAGCTCGCTGGCATACTCCGGCGCATGGTGGGCGCCGGAGACGGAGCGGTTCAACTCTCGATCCAACAAGTCAGCCGAGAAACCCTGCTGACGATGGTCGAACAGGGCTTCGGCTTGACCATCACCAGCGTGATCTACCGGCCGGATATCGCGTTGATCCCGCTCCCATCGGCGCGGGCGCCGACGGCCGCTATAATTTCTTCCAGTGACAACGACAACCCGACTCTGCCGCTGCTGCTGAAGTGTTTCGACACCCCCTCTAGAGCGGGGACCACGGATTAATCGGCGCTCCCCGGCGTCAACGTTCGCCTGGCTTTGGCGAAGCCACGGTCTGTCGCGATGAACCGTTGTAACATCGGGACGATTAACCGAGCTGGGTCAACAGCGGACTGACCTTGCTCTCGGCCCAATAGGTGGGCGTAGTCAACAAGGTCCTGGTGGAGAGCTGCAGGTAGCTCGACCTGTACCTTAAGCGGCTTGTCGTCCGCGATGGGGCCTAGCTTAAGCTTCGACATCATCACCCTCCATATGGCTCCAGTACCAAGTCTCGCGTCACGAGAACGCGCACGGGAAATCCGGGCCGAATAGTGATCGTGGGCGCGACGTTGAGCTGACGCCTCACAATCTGCTGCCCTGCGTCGTTGATGGTGTCCTGCCCACCGTTCCGGATCGCCTGAACGAGCTGATCGTCGTTGTCGACCGCGAGTTCGGCGCCGACGCTCAGCAGTGTCGACAATCCCGCAGCCTTGGCCAGATCCCACCAATGGTAATCGACGCCATCCTGCAGCCCGGCGAACCCTTCAGCGTCAGCACCAGGCTGGCGCTCGAGAACGATCGAGCGCCCGTTCGGGAAGACGAGCCGAGTCCAGACGAGCAGGACTCGGCTCTGGCCGAACTGCACGTTGTTGTCGTACTGCCCGACCACACGAGTGCCTTGCGGCACAAGCAAGATACGGCCGGTTGGGCTGTCGTAGATGTTTTCGGTGACCTGCGCGGTGATCTGGCCGGGTAGATCGGATCGGATGCCGGTGATCAGCGCCGCGGATATCACTGCTCCCGCCTGAAGGACGTTCGGCGATACTGGCGCAGCGACGCGATCGGGCGCAACCGTCCTGCGATCGGCCGCGGCGTTCAGAAACGCGTTCTGCCGGTCCTGCGCCGAGGGCGTGGCGGGCGGCGGAGCGAGGCCAATGCTCGCCAAATCCGGCACCGGCGCGAGCGCTGGGGCAGCTCCCGCAGCAGCGGGTGTGCCCCGGCTTTCCGATCCGGAGAAGAGACGGCTGGTGCGCGCGGTCTCGATTTCCTGAAGGCGGCGCTGCTCTTCCGGGCTGATGCCGGGATTGGGCGTGGCCGTCCCGGGTGTGGGCACCGGCTGTCCGCGATCCTGGGTACTAAGGATCGGCCGGCCGAGGTCACCGGGAAGAGGGGGACCGAGCTGTGGCACGCCACTGTAATCTCGCGGCAGGCCGGCCAGTCCGTCAGCGGTCGAGCGGTTCTCGGTCGAATAGAGTTCGTCGTTCGGCCGACCGGCGTCGCGGGTCTGAAGCGCGTAGATCAGCGCACCTCCGAGCCCGACGCTGGCGACAAGACCGAGGCCGGCGAGAACCTTCCGCGACAACCGGGTGACGCGGGGCGGTTCGGCCCGCAGCCGCATCGGCGCAGGCCCGACCGGCTCGCCGGTCAGGGGCTGCGCATCGTCGTCCGGCACTTCCTCAATCCGGGGCGGGTTCTCGCTCACGAGGTCGGCCTCCCGTCTGTGCGGACGATCCTGACGCGCTTCTGCTCGCGGCCGGAGCCGAAGCGAAGTTCGGCAGCCGCGAACAGACGATCAACGATCATGTGGTGGCCGCGAACGCGATAGTTCACGAGCTCAGAGGTGTTGCCCTCGGGGCCGACGACGAAGAGTGGCGGCATCTCGCCCTGACCGATGCCGCGCGGAAACTCGATAAAGACCTGGCGTCCGTCGTCGAAGGCGCGCAGCGGCCGCCACGGCGCACGGTCGCCCTCGATCGCATAGCGGAAGTTGACGTTCGCGAGATCGACGCCGCTCGCCACCGGCTGGGCCGCCTGCGCCTCGGCGTTCTGACGGCGCAGCGCAATGAGCTGGTCTTGCGGATACTGCCATGAGACCGACGCCATATAGGTGCGCTCTGTCGAGCGCAGCTCCATGTGATAGGTGCGCATGTTGGTGTTGATGACGAGGTTTGTCATCAGGTCGGCGCGGGTGGGCTTTACTAGGATGTGGATCTGGCGCGTTGCCCCCGATCCGCTCTCGGTGTCGCCGATGATCCAGCGCACTGTGTCGCCGGCGGCCACCGGGCCTGCGCCGACAAGCTGCTCCCCGGGTTGGAGCGCGATGTCGGTGATCTGCCCGACGGCGGTATAGACTTGATAAAGCGCCCCTTGAGTCCACGGGTAGACCTGCATCGAGTTAATGAAGCCGTCGCGCACCGGCTGGACTCGTGCCGCCTCGTTTGCCTGGTTGACGCGAGCGGTCGGATTAGAAGGCTCCGGGGCACGCCGCGTCTCCTCCACACGCTGCAATTGGCCAGGCAGCGGCAGCGGCCGGGGCAGCTCGACCACGGTGACCGGCGCGGGTGGATCGACGGTCTGCACCGCCGGAGCCGCATTGTCGTAGGAAATCTCCGGCGGCGGATTGGTGGTCGCGCAGCCCGCGAGCGCGGTCGCCGCTAGCAGAACGACCGGGAATGCGGCTCTACGGAGAGCCGGGAGTACGTGTGTGTGTGAAGCCGGGTTTCCGGCTTTACGGAAATACGGCTTCATTGCCCAAGCTCCCGTGACCAGTTGATGGCGTTGACGTAGATGCCGAGCGGGTTCGCCCTGAGCCGGTCGGCGTTTCGGGGGATCTGCACGACGATCGTCAGGATCGCGGTCCAGCGCGTGGTCTCGGCGAGCTGGCCATTTTCGTATCGGCGCTAGACCCAGGCGACGCGGAAGCTGTCCGGGGACGCGCGGATGACGCTGGAGACGTCGACAGCGACCTGCTGCCGGCCGACCCGTGTAAAGGGGTCGTTGGAGCGGGCGTAGTCATTGAGCGCCATGGCGCCGCGGTCAGTCGTGAAGTCGTAGGCGCGCAGCCAGGGGTCGTCTCAGAAAACGGAATCTATGGTCACTCCCGTTTTTGCAACACCGATTTTGACGACAAGTTGGCTTGCTTGAATCTATCCGGCGTCTGAATGGGATTTTATTCCCGCGCCTTGATGAGTTCCGCGCCTGATGAACCTCCAGAAAATATACGGCTTCAATGAGCCTTTCCGTTTTACAGGTTCCTCAACAGGCCGGTGGGCCGTTAGTATCATCAATATCAGTATTCGCAAAACCAGATCAGTAATTCTTTAAACCGGTGTATTTCTGCCGTTATGCTACATAAGTTTGCTGTCGTGCCGTTAGGGCCCAGGCTATTCTGGCCAGCTTGTTTGCCAGAGCACAAGTGACGACAAAGTTGCTTTTCCGGCACAGTAAATCCCTGACCCAATCGGCCAATTTGCCAGACTGGTGTTCCAGTTTTTGTATGAATACCCTGGCACATTGAACCAACAAAGTTCGGATCTTTTTATTACCTCGCTTACTAATTCCCAGCAATGTCGTCCTACCTCCCGTGCTGTACTGCCGAGGTACAAGCCCTGTTGCCGCCGCAAAGTCACGGCTGCTGGCGTACTGCTTCCCGTCGCCAATCTCAGTTGAAATAGTACTCGCTGTCAGTGTTCCGACGCAGGGAATGCTCAGCAAGCGCTGTCCAACCTCATCTTCGTCCAACTTTCGTTTCAACTGGGATTCCAAATCTTTAATCTGCTCAACAAGATAGTGATAATGCTGTTGTAATTTCAGCAATAACTGGCTGAGGTAAAGAGGCAAACTATTATCCTCAAGAATGGTACTCAGTCGGCTAATAACGGCAGCTCCTCGGGGAACGCTAATGCCAAATTCCAGCAGAAAAGCATGCATTTGATTGGTTGTTTTTACCTTATCCTGAACCAGGGATTCACGGACACGATGCAGAGCCCGCATTGCCTGCTGAGATTCCGTTCTGGGCTGCACAAAACGCATAGACGGACGCGATGCAGCTTCACAAATAGCTTCGGCGTCGACAAAGTCGTTTTTATTGCTTTTAACGAACGGGCGGACAAATTGTGGTGATATCAGCTTTGGGGAATGCCCCAACTCTTCCAACTTGCGTGCCATAAAGTGAGAACCGCCACAGGCTTCCATTGCGATGGTTGTAGCGGGGCATGTCGCCAAAAATTCGATCAACTTTGGCCGGGTAAATTTTTTACGGTAAACAGCCTTCCCGCGACGATCCTGGCAATGAATATGGAAAGAGTTTTTACCCAGATCGATACCAATGAGCGCAATGTTTTCCATGATAGTTCTCCGAATGAAAGCCTGTCCTCAGCATAATACCGGGAAGGAGGGAGTGACCATCTCATTAAATAAAGCACGCTAAGCCGGTTGCAGCGGCCGTAGCGGCCTGAACTTGCCCGCGCCGATCTTGGCGCTGCTGCGCCAGAGGTAATCGCCGGTCAGGTTGATGTGCTCCCAGCCGAGCGGCGACAGGTACTGCAACAGGCCGTCATCGACGGCTTGACCGTGGCCACGCAAGGCGTTCGCGGCCCGCTCCAGATAGACCGTGTTCCATAGCACGATGGCCGCCGTCACCAGGTTGAGGCCGCTGGCCCGGTAGCGCTGCTGCTCGAAGCTGCGGTCGCGGATTTCCCCCAGGCGGTTGAAGAACACGGCGCGGGCCAGCGCGTTGCGCGCCTCGCCTTTGTTCAGCCCGGCATGCACGCGGCGGCGCAGCTCGACGCTTTGCAGCCAGTCCAGGATGAACAGTGTGCGCTCGATGCGTCCCAGCTCACGCAGGGCGACGGCCAGGCCGTTCTGGCGCGGGTAGCTGCCAAGCTTCCTGAGCATCAGCGAGGCCGTCGCCGTGCCCTGCTTGATCGAGGTGGCCATCCGCAGGATTTCATCCCAATGGGCGCGGACGTGCTTGATGTTGAGCGTGCCGCCGATCATCGGTTTCAACGCCTCGTAGGTGGCATCGCCCTTCGGGATGTAGAGCTTGGTGTCGCCCAGGTCACGAATGCGCGGGGCGAAGCGGAAGCCCAGCAGGTGCATCAACGCGAAGACGTGGTCCGTGAACCCTGCCGTGTCGGTGTAGTGCTCCTCGATCCGCAGGTCGGATTCGTGATACAGCAGGCCGTCGAGCACGTAGGTCGAGTCGCGCACGCCGACGTTCACGACCTTGGTGTGGAACGGCGCGTACTGGTCGGAGATATGGGTGTAGAACGTCCGCCCTGGGCTGCTGCCGTATTTCGGATTGATGTGGCCGGTGCTCTCGGCCTTGCTGCCGGTGCGGAAGTTCTGGCCGTCCGACGATGACGTGGTGCCGTCGCCCCAATGCCCGGCGAAGGGATGTCGGAACTGCGCGTTGACCAGCTCGGCCAGTGCCGCCCCGTAGGTTTCGTCGCGGATGTGCCAGGCTTGCAGCCAGGCCAGCTTGGCGTAGGTCGTGCCGGGGCACGATTCCGCCATCTTGGTCAGGCCCAGGTTGATCGCGTCGGCGAGGATCGTGGTCAGCAACAGGTTTTTGTCCTTGGCCAGGTCGCCTGACTTCAGGTGGGCGAAGTGCCGGGTGAAGCCCGTCCATTCGTCTACCTCCAGCAGCAATTCGGTGATCTTGACGTGCGGTAGGATCATCGCCGTCTGGTCGATCAGGGCCTGTGCGGTATCGGGCACCGCCGCATCGAGCGGCGTGATCTTCAGGCCCGACTCCGTGATGATGGCGTCCGGCAGCTCGTTGGCCAGCGCCATGCGGTTGACGGTGGCGAGCTGCGTTTCCAGCAGCGTCAGCCGGTCATGCAGGTACTGGTCGCAATCGGTGGCCACGGCCAGCGGCAATTCGCTGGCCTGCTTGAGGCTGGCGAATTTCGCGGGCGGCACCAGGTAGTCCTCGAAGTCCTTGAACTGGCGCGAGCCTTGCACCCAGATGTCGCCGGAGCGCAGCGCGTTCTTCAGCTCCGACAGCGCGCACAGTTCGTAGTAGCGCCGGTCGATGCCGGTGTCGGTCATCACCAGCTTCTGCCAGCGCGGCTTGATGAACTCGGTCGGCGCGTCGGTGGGCACCTTGCGGGCGTTGTCGCTGTTCATGCTGCGCAGCACCTCGATGGCGTCGAGTACGTCCTTGGCGGCGGGCGCGGCCCGCAACTTGAGCACGTCGAGAAATTCCGGCGCGTAGCGGCGCAGCGTGGCGTAGCTCTCGCCGATGCGGTGCAGGAAATCGAAGTCCTCGGGTTGCGCGAGCCGCTGCGCTTCGGTGACGCTCTCGGCGAAAGCATCCCAGGACATGACGGCCTCGATGGCGGCGAACGGATCGCGGCCCGCTTGCTTGGCCTCGATCAGCGCCTGGCCGATGCGCCCGAACAGCCGCACCTTGGCATTGATCGCCTTGCCGGATGCCTGGAACTGCTGCTGATGCTTGTTCTTGGCGGCATTGAACAGCTTGCCCAGGATGCGGTCATGCAGGTCGATGATTTCGTCGGTGACGGTGGCCATGCCCTCGATGGCGAGCGCCACCAGGGTCGCGTAACGCCGCTGCGGCTCGAACTTCGCCAGGTCGGCGGGCGTCATCTGGCCGCCCTCGCGGGCGATCTTGAGCAGCCGGTTCTGGTGAACCAGCCGCTCGATGCCGGAGGGCAGGTCGAGCGCCTGCCACGCCTTGAGGCGTTCGATGTGTTCCAGCATGTGCCGCGAGTTCGGTTTGACCGGGGATTGCCGCAGCCAGGCCAGCCACGTCGTCTTGCCGTTGTCGCGGCGCTTGAGCAGATCGTCGAGGCGACGGCGATGCACGTCCGTCAGCGGCTCAGCCAAGGCGTCGTAGAGACGCCGGTTGGCGCGGGTAATCGCTTCGGCGCTCGCCCGCTCGACGGCGTTGAGGGCGGGCACAATGACCGACTGCCGCCGCAGGTGCTCGATCAAGGCTCTGGCCAGCACGATGCCCTTGTCGGTTTGCATGGCCAGCTCGGTCAGCAACTGGACAGCCTGCCGGTAGTGGCCAATCGTGAACGGCTGGAAGCCGAACACCGTTTGCAGCTCGACCAGGTGCTCGCGTCGGGTCTGCTCACGCTGCCCGTACTCGTCCCAGCTTTCGATGCCGACCTTGAGCTGGTTGGCGACCAGTCTCAGCAATGGCGGGAACGGTGGCTCATCAGCGCCAAGGATGACGCCGGGAAAGCGCAGGGGCATTGTTGTTCGTCATCGCTTAGACTTTCTCAATCTGGCTACACGGGATCCAGCACCGATTCCCCCACGGATGGCGATGTATAGAAGATGAATTCATTGCCAGACGAAGTCCAATGGCCGGTGGCTATAGTTTTGATACCTTTGAGCGACATGCGCAGTCTTGGGGGGCCGGGCGTCGCAGGCGGACCGGTCGGCCGGGACCTCCACCTGCCCGTCAGGGGGCCGGTCGGAAATCCAGCACGAACGCGACGACCTTTTCGGCGGACATCTCGCACGGCTTCAGCAATGTTCTATCTGATGTAACGCGATAGAGGTTGAAGCTGACAATGTCGGTCCCGGCCAACTCCCTGGCGAACAGGCTGTTGCGACGTCCGTCACCGGATCGCCGGACAGTCACGCCGAAACGCCGGCCTTCGTAGGCGCCTTCGCTGTATCCCTCGGGAAGCTGCGCGAAGGCGGCATCGAACTCGGCATGCTCCATCTCAATCCAGTCGTCTTGATTCGACAGAAGCCCAAGGGTCCGAGGCCCTCGGCGCCAGTCCGCGGAGAAGGTCCGGGGCGGAGCCCTGTAGCCGACGCGGCCTGGGATGGGCGGAAAAGCCGTCCCGCGGGCGCTTGCACATGGCGCTGAGGCCGCCACCTGTCCGCCTGCTACGCAACCTCCACGCCTTTCCAGAAGGCGATATGATCCCGGATGCCCTCGGCGCCTGGCGTCGGATCTGGATAGGTCCAGGCTGCGTTCACGTTGAGCGCGTCTCCCACACGCACATGGAAGTAGCGCGCGGTGCCCTTGATCGGGCAGACGGACGTGTGCGGGCTCATCTCAAGCAGGCCAAAATCGACTGCCGACGGTGGGAAGTAGTGGTTTCCCTCGACGACGACCGTCTCGTTGCTTGTGGCGATGGTGGCGTCATTCCAGATAGCTGAGACCAACGGACTCTCCTTTCGTATTCATCAACCGGCACGGGGCTTGCGGGCTGTCTGCCCCAAGGCCGCACCCCCTCAGATGGCGGGCGGCGTGCGCCCCAGGAGTTTGTCGAGTTCGCCTCTGACATCGAGCTCGAAAAGCTCGTCGGAGCCACCGACATGCGTGCCGTTGATGAAGATCTGCGGCACGGTGTTTCGACCCGACGCTTCCGTCATGGCCTGCCGGTGAACCGGATCCGCCTCGATATCGAGTTCCTTCCATTGCACGCCCTTCTCCTCGAGGAGCATCTTCGCCCGGCGGCAGAACGGGCATCAGTTCGTGATGTACAGCAGCACATCAGTTGTCATATCGCGTCTCCGACAGTTGGAAGCGGATCGCTGTCATGGCGTTGATCTAGGGGTCGTCTCAGAAAACGGAATCTATGGTCACTCCCGTTTTTGCAACACCGATTTTGACGACAAGTTGGCTTGCTTGAATCTATCCGGCGTCTGAATGGGATTTTATTCCCGCGCCTTGATGAGTTCCGCGCCTGATGAACCTCCAGAAAATATACGGCTTCAATGAGCCTTTCCGTTTTACAGGTTCCTCAACAGGCCGGTGGGCCGTTAGTATCATCAATATCAGTATTCGCAAAACCAGATCAGTAATTCTTTAAACCGGTGTATTTCTGCCGTTATGCTACATAAGTTTGCTGTCGTGCCGTTAGGGCCCAGGCTATTCTGGCCAGCTTGTTTGCCAGAGCACAAGTGACGACAAAGTTGCTTTTCCGGCACAGTAAATCCCTGACCCAATCGGCCAATTTGCCAGACTGGTGTTCCAGTTTTTGTATGAATACCCTGGCACATTGAACCAACAAAGTTCGGATCTTTTTATTACCTCGCTTACTAATTCCCAGCAATGTCGTCCTACCTCCCGTGCTGTACTGCCGAGGTACAAGCCCTGTTGCCGCCGCAAAGTCACGGCTGCTGGCGTACTGCTTCCCGTCGCCAATCTCAGTTGAAATAGTACTCGCTGTCAGTGTTCCGACGCAGGGAATGCTCAGCAAGCGCTGTCCAACCTCATCTTCGTCCAACTTTCGTTTCAACTGGGATTCCAAATCTTTAATCTGCTCAACAAGATAGTGATAATGCTGTTGTAATTTCAGCAATAACTGGCTGAGGTAAAGAGGCAAACTATTATCCTCAAGAATGGTACTCAGTCGGCTAATAACGGCAGCTCCTCGGGGAACGCTAATGCCAAATTCCAGCAGAAAAGCATGCATTTGATTGGTTGTTTTTACCTTATCCTGAACCAGGGATTCACGGACACGATGCAGAGCCCGCATTGCCTGCTGAGATTCCGTTCTGGGCTGCACAAAACGCATAGACGGACGCGATGCAGCTTCACAAATAGCTTCGGCGTCGACAAAGTCGTTTTTATTGCTTTTAACGAACGGGCGGACAAATTGTGGTGATATCAGCTTTGGGGAATGCCCCAACTCTTCCAACTTGCGTGCCATAAAGTGAGAACCGCCACAGGCTTCCATTGCGATGGTTGTAGCGGGGCATGTCGCCAAAAATTCGATCAACTTTGGCCGGGTAAATTTTTTACGGTAAACAGCCTTCCCGCGACGATCCTGGCAATGAATATGGAAAGAGTTTTTACCCAGATCGATACCAATGAGCGCAATGTTTTCCATGATAGTTCTCCGAATGAAAGCCTGTCCTCAGCATAGTACCGGGAAGGAGGGAGTGACCATCTCATTAAATAAAGCACGTTAAGCCCATTGCAGACTCTAGATATTGACGAGTACGTCGGGTTTTCTCTTGTTTGAGTTGCCTCTTGTGGTAAGATAGTAATCAATTACTATCTTACCAGGAGTGCTCGTGGACACCCATCCAAAGCATCTGCCGGCCGATGAACGTCGTGCCGTAACTGTCGAGTCCGTCGTGGCGCTTGCCGGTTCACAAAACCCAAGCGAGATAACCACTGCGGCTATCGCTAAACACATGAACTTGACCCAGGGTGCGCTGTTTCGGCACTTCCCGAACAAGGAAGCCATTTGGCAGGCGGTCATGGAGTGGGTAGCAGAGCGCCTATTAGCCAGAATCGATCGATCCGCACAAGGAATCGAGTCGCCCTTGGCAGCCATGGAGGCGATGTTCATGAGTCATATCGAATTCGTAGCTGAGCACCCAGGCGTGCCAAGAATGATGTTTGGTGAGCTTCAGCGTGCCGAATCGACACCGGCCAAGCGCATGGTGCAAACCTTGATTCAGCGCTACGGCGAACGTTTGCATCGTCTCATCGAGAAAGGCAAGGCCAGCGGCGAGTTGTCTCCCTCGCTTGACAACGAGGCGGCGGCAACGCTGTTCATTGGCACGATCCAGGGCTTGGTCATGCAATCGCTGTTGGCGGGTGATGTGGGACGTATGCACCGCGATGCGCCGCGCGTCTTTGCAATTTATCGGCGTGGCATAAGGAGTGCGCAATGAAAAAGTTACCCTTGCAAGGCCGCACCCTGGCACTGCTTGCCGTCATCATTCCTTTGCTGGTGCTTTTTATTTATGTCGGTCTGCGATCAGGGCCGCTCGCCCCGGTCGCTGTGACGGTGGCAAGCGTGGAATCACAGGCTATCACACCGGCGCTGTTCGGCATCGGCACGGTGGAGGCGCGCTACACCTACAAGATCGGACCGACGTTTGCCGGGCGCGTCAAACGCCTGGAGGTGCATGTAGGCGACCAGGTCAAGGCCGGACAGGTGCTCGGCGAGATGGAGCCGGTCGACCTTGATGATCGGGTGCGCTCACAGGAGTCTGTATTCAAGCGGGCGGAAGCGGCTTTGCGCGAGGCAGAAGCCCGGCAAGCCTACGCGCAAACCCAGGCGCGCCGCTATGAGCAATTGTTTGCGGTGCGCTCGACCAGCGAGGAAATCGTCACCACCAAGCGGCAGGAACTGCAGATCGCCGATGCCGCCCTATCCGCCGCTCGGGAAGATATTGCCCGGGCACGCTCCGACCGCGAAGCACTCGTCGCGCAGCGGAGCAATCTGCGCCTGATCGCGCCGGTCGACGGTGTAGTCGCCGTGCGCGATGCCGATCCCGGCACGACCATCGTCGCGGGCCAGGCCGTGGTGGAAGTGATCGACCCCAAGAGTTTGTGGATCAATGTGCGCTTCGACCAGATCAGCGCATCGGGGCTGGCTGGGGGGCTGCCGGCTCATATCGTCCTGCGTTCGCGTGGTGGCCAGACCTTGAAAGGTCGCGTGCTGCGGGTGGAACCCAAGGCCGACGCGGTAACCGAGGAAACGCTTGCCAAGGTGACATTCGATAACAAACCAGAACCTTTGCCACCAGTGGGTGAACTGGCCGAAGTCACGGTTGACTTGCCGGCGCTCCCGGCCGCTCCACTGATCCCCAACGCTGCCGTCCAGCGTGAAGGCGATAAAGTTGGTGTCTGGCAAATCGTGGATGGTGATCTGCATTTCTCCCCGGTCAAGCTCGGCACTTCCGACCTCAATGGTTACGTGCAGGTGCGCGAAGGGCTCAAGAATGGGGACCAGGTTGTGACCTATAGCGAAAAGGCACTGACGGCGCGCAGCCGCATCCATGTGGTCGAGCATATCCCGGGAGTTTCACGATGATCAGCCTGGCCGGCCGCGACATTCTCCATGCCTGGGGGAAATTCGTCTTCACCGGCATCGGTCTGGGTCTGCTGATCGGCGTCACCCTAGTCATGGCTGGGGTGTACCGAGGCATGGTGGACGACGGCAAGGCGTTGCTCGACAACAGTGGCGCTGACCTTTGGGTGGTGCAAAAGGATACTCTGGGTCCTTATGCGGAGTCGTCCAGCCTCAACGATGACGTGTATCGCGCCATTCTCGCCATGCCGGGAGTCTCACAGGCAGCGAACGCGACCTACCTGACCATGCAGGTACGCAAGGGCGAGAGTGATGTACGCACCATGGTGGTCGGCATCGCGCCCGGTGCGTTGGGGGCTACACCCGGATGGCCTCCTTATCTCGTCGCTGGACGCCAGATCACGCGCGGTCACTACGAGGCTGTGGCCGACATCGCCACCGGCTTCAAACTGGGAGATCGTCTTGCCATTCGCCGCAATCATTACACCGTCGTGGGGCTGACACGGCGCATGGTGTCGTCCAGCGGCGACCCGATGGTATTCATTCCGCTCAAAGATGCCCAGGAGGCCCAGTTCCTCAAGGACAACGATGCCATCTGGCAAAGCCGGCGTCGCACCGAAGCCAACCCGGTCTTCAATCGACCCGGTGATCCAGGTTTGCTGGATGCCGTGATTGCTTCACAGAGCAGCAACGCGTTCGTCAATGCCGTGCTGGTCACTCTGAAACCTGGTCATGCGCCGGAAGAGGTTGCCGAATCCATCCAGCGCTGGAAGCGTTTGACGGTCTACACCCGGGCACAGATGGAAGACATCCTCGTCGGCAAGCTGATCGCCACCTCGGCCAAGCAGATCGGCATGTTCCTTGTGATTCTGGCCATCGTTAGCGCGGCCATCGTTGCCTTCATCATCTATTCGCTGACGATGGACAAAATCCGTGAGATCGCGGTGTTGAAGCTCATCGGCACACGCAACCGAACCATCGCCGCGATGATCATGCAGCAGGCGCTCGCCCTGGGCGTGATTGGCTTCGTGGTCGGCAAGATCACAGCCACCTTTTCAGCACCGGCTTTTCCAAAATATGTCCTGCTCACGCCAATGGATTCTGTCGCCGGTTTTTTTGCCGTGCTCGTGATCTGCGTTCTAGCTAGCCTCGTCGCCATTCGCATGGCACTCAAGGTCGATCCGGCCGAAGCCATTGGAGGTTGAGATGAGTGGCAAAGGGATACACATCGAAAGTTTAAGCAAGCGGTATGGCGATGGTGACACCGCTGTCTTTGCCTTGAGAGACGTGAATATGCATGTTGCGCCTGGTGAAGTGGTGGGACTGATCGGCCCTTCCGGGTCCGGCAAGAGCACGCTGCTCAAGTGTCTGGGTGCGGTGATCGAACCGACCGCCGGTCGCATGACGCTGGGCGATGAAGTGATCTACGCCGATGGCTGGAAAGTCCGCGACCTGCGCGCCTTACGGCGTGACAAGATCGGTTTCGTTTTCCAGGCGCCGTACCTGATTCCGTTTCTCGATGTCACCGACAACGTGGCGCTGCTGCCGATGCTTGCAGGCGTCGCGAATGGAGAGTCACGCGCGAAGGCACTGGAATTGCTCACAGCGCTTGATGTGCAACACCGAGCTCGCGCAATGCCCTCGCAACTCTCCGGTGGCGAGCAGCAACGGGTCGCCATCGCGCGCGGACTGGTCAATCGTCCGCCGGTGATCCTGGCCGATGAACCCACTGCGCCGCTGGATTCCGAGCGCGCCATGGCTGTAATCCGCATCCTCAACGACATGGCCCGGAAGTTCGAGACCGCCATCATCGTCGTCACCCATGACGAAAAGATCATCCCCACATTCAAGCGCATCTACCACATCCGCGACGGCGTGACCCATGAGGAAGCTGGCGAAGGGCGGGAGTTCGAATGAGAGAACGATTGAATTACAGGAGAATTTCATGACCCACCGCAAACACAGCCACGCATTTGGAACTATCACCCTGACCGTTACGGCCTGCCTGCTTTTATGGGGTTTTCAGTTGCCAGCTTGGGCTGGTGACGCTACCCAGGTTGAGCCACTGGCGCTACGCAAGATCATGCAGGAACTCGGGCGCAACATGCAGGCTATTACCGGTGCGATTTCGCAGGAGGAATGGGTTCAGGTCGTTCAGCTCGCCCCAAAAGTTGCTGCACACCCCGAGCCACCGCTTACTGAAAAAATGCGCATCCTTGCTTACCTCGGCGCTGATGCGACCAAGTTCAGAAACTTTGACGCGCAGACTCACGAGGCGGCGCTGGCCATGAAGCTGGCTGCTGCGAGCAGCGACGGCAAGGCGGTGATCCAATCATTCGCCCACGTGCAGGAAAGCTGCTTGGGCTGCCACCAAGCTTTCCGTAAACCTTTCGTGGAGCATTTTTATGGAGCACGCTAAAACATGCCAGCGCCCCATCAGCCTCGAAAGACGGCTTGCGGCAACTTACCTGGTAGCTGGTCTGGTCACCGCCGGTCTGGCCGGCTGCGCCGCCGGCCCTGATTTTCAGCGTCCCACCGCACCCGATGTGGCTCGCTACACTGCAACACCGGTAGCTGATAGAACCGTGTCCGCTCCCACGCAGTTTGGCGAAACACAACGTCTAGTCGAAGGGCTTCCGATCGAAACGCAATGGTGGCAAAGCTTGGGTTCATCCGCACTCGACGGACTGATAAACGAAGCTTTCCATGTCAGCCCGACGCTGGCGAGCATCAGCGCCAATTTGCGACAGGCGCAGGAGCTTCTTGCCGCACAGGCGGGCTCGACGCAATATCCACAGGTAGATGTCGCACTGGGATCTCAGCGCCAGCAAATGAGTCCCAGTAGCCAAGGGTTGAGCGGAGACGCACGTCAATTCAGCCTCTACAACGCCAGCGTTGGCGTGCATTACAACCTCGATCTGGCTGGCGGCAACCGGCGCGCACTCGAAGCCTTGGCTGCTCGCGCCGACTACCGTCGCTTCGAACTGAATGCTGCGCGCCTGGCCCTTGCCGGCAACATGGCAACCGCTGCCATTACCCGAGCACGCCTCGCCGCGCAACTAGAAGCCACTACTGCCATTTTGCGCGTGCAGGATGAGCAACTGCGCCTAGCCCATGAACGCGTGCGTATCGGTCAGGCCTCACCTGATGAAGCGTTGAGCCTACAAGCTCAGGCGGAGCAAACGCGGGCAGAACTGCCTGCGCTGCGTAAACAACTGCAACAAACCGAACATCTACTGGCGGTGCTAGCCGGTCGTGCCCCAGGCACGGGTGGCATCCCGGCCTTCACTCTGGCCGATTTCACTCTACCCGTCGAGATGCCGCTCGTCGTGCCCTCAGAACTGGTGCGCCGCCGACCGGATATCCAGGCGTCAGAGGCGCTGTTGCATGCGGCCAATGCAGACTATGGTGTGGCTGTCGCCAAGCTCTACCCACAGATCAACCTGAGCGCCAACCTTGGTTCTCAGGCGCTGACCACCGGTGCCCTGTTCGGTGGTGGCTCGGCAGTGTGGGGCCTGGTTGCGCAGCTCACCCAGCCTCTTTTTAATCCAGGGCTACCCGCTGAAAAAAGAGCGGCGCTCGCCGCTTTTGATGCCGCCGTAGCCAATTACCAGAGCGTCGTATTGGAGTCTTTGCGTAACGTCGCCGACACCCTGCGCGCGGTGGAAAGCGATGCACAAACTTTGACTGCCCTCGCTGCCGCTGATATGGCTGCACAGGCCTCCTTGCAGTCGGTCGAGCGGCAATACCGGCTGGGCGCGGCCAGCTACCTGCAACTGCTCATCGCGCAGCAACAGGCACAGTCAATCCGGATCAATATGGTTGCGATCCAGGCACAACGCCTAGTCGATAGTGTTGCTTTATATCAGGCCCTGGGAGGTGGTGTCAGTTAAGACTATACCCTAACCTGATGTCAGATGTTGAGCACAAACAACGTCAGAGTAGGGTATTAATTTATATTTATTGACACATTCAGCCAAGGGTAATAGATTTCATCCTGACATTTTTACCTTTGGAGGCATCTTGCAAGGTCAACGTATCGGCTACGTTCGCGTCAGCAGCTTCGACCAGAATCCTGATCGACAACTGGAACAAATAGAAGTCGGCAAGGTATTCACCGATAAGGCTTCAGGCAAGGACACACAACGTCCCGAACTTGAAAGGCTGCTGGCCTTCGTCCGCGAGGGCGACACCGTGGTGGTGCATAGCATGGACAGGTTGGCACGCAACCTTGATGACCTGCGCCGCATCGTCCAAGGGCTGACACAACGGGGCGTGCGCATGGAGTTCGTCAAAGAAGGGCTAACGTTCACCGGCGAGGACTCACCGATGGCCAATCTGATGCTGTCGGTCATGGGAGCCTTTGCTGAGTTCGAGCGCGCTCTGATCCGCGAACGTCAGCGCGAGGGAATCGTGCTGGCTAAGCAGCGCGGGGCCTACCGGGGACGAAAGAAATCGCTGAACAGCGAACAAATTGCCGAGTTGAAACGGCGAGTTGCGGCAGGCGAGCAGAAAACCTTGGTGGCCCGTGACTTCGGCATCAGCCGCGAAACCTTGTACCAGTACCTGCGGGAAGACTGACCATGCCACGCCGCTCAATCCTGTCCGCCACCGAGCGCGAAAGTCTGCTGACACTGCCAGATGCCAAAGACGAACTGATACGGCACTACACGTTCAACGAAACCGACCTGTCGGTGATCCGTCAGCGTCGCGGCGCCGCGAATCGATTGGGCTTCGCCGTGCAGCTTTGCTACTTGCGATTCCCTGGCATCTTCTTGGGCGTCGATGATCCTCCATTTCTGCCCCTGCTGCGCATGGTGGCCGCACAACTCAAGGTGCCGGTGGGAAGCTGGAACCATTACGGCCAGCGCGAGCAGACACGGCGGGAGCACTTGGTCGAGCTGCAAACGGTGTTTGGATTCAAGCCCTTCACCATGAGTCATTACCGGCAAGCCGTGCATACATTGACCGAACTGGCCTTGCAAACAGACAAAGGCATTGTGCTGGCCAGCACCCTTGTTGAAAACCTGCGGCGGCAGAGCATCATCCTACCCGCCATGAATGCCATCGAGCGCGCAAGCGCCGAGGCCATTACCCGTGCCAACCGAAGCATCCATGCGGCATTGGCCGATTCCTTGATACCTGTCCATCGCCAGTGCCTGGACGAACTGCTCAAGCGCAAGGATGGTAGCAAAATGACGTGGCTAGCGTGGCTGCGCCAATCGCCCGCCAAGCCAAACTCGCGCCACATGCTTGAACACATCGAACGCCTCAAAGCCTGGCAGGCGCTTGACCTACCTGCTGGCATCGAACGGCAGGTACACCAAAACCGCTTGCTCAAGATCGCCCGCGAAGGCGGCCAGATGACGCCCGCCGACCTGGCCAAGTTCGAGTCGCAGCGGCGTTACGCCACCTTGGTAGCACTGGCCATCGAGGGCATGGCCACCGTCACTGATGAAATCATCGACCTTCACGACCGTATCATCGGCAAGCTGTTCAATGCGGCCAAGAACAAGCATCAACAGCAGTTCCAGGCTTCCGGCAAGGCGATCAACGACAAGGTGCGGATGTATGGGCGCATCGAGCGCACGCTGTTCATTCTGGATTGGCTGCAAAGCGTGGAGCTGCGCCGCCGCGTCCATGCGGGGCTGAATAAGGGCGAGGCGCTGGACGACACGTTGCTGCAATATCTGTCCCCGCTGGGGTGGGAGCATATCAACCTGACCGGCGATTACCTATGGCGCAGCAGTGCCAAGGTCGGTGCGGGGAAGTTCAGGCCATTGCGACCGCTGCCACCGGCTTAGCGTGCTTTATTTAATGAGATGGTCACTCCCTCCTTCCCAGTACTATGCTGAGGACAGGCTTTCATTCGGAGAACCATCATGGAAAACATTGCGCTTATTGGTATCGATCTGGGTAAGAACTCTTTCCATATTCATTGTCAGGATCATCGTGGGAAGGCCGTTTACCGTAAAAAATTCACCCGACCAAAGCTAATCGAATTTCTGGCGACATGCCCGGCAACAACCATCGCGATGGAAGCCTGTGGCGGTTCTCACTTTATGGCACGCAAGCTGGCAGAGTTAGGGCATTTTCCAAAGCTGATATCACCGCAATTTGTCCGCCCATTCGTTAAAAGCAACAAAAATGACTTCGTTGATGCTGAAGCTATCTGTGAAGCAGCATCACGTCCATCTATGCGTTTCATGCAGCCCAGAACCGAATCTCAGCAGGCAATGCGAGCTCTGCATCGTGTCCGTGAATCCCTGGTTCAGGATAAGGTGAAAACAACTAATCAGATGCATGCTTTTCTGCTGGAATTTGGTATCAGCGTTCCGCGAGGTGCTGCCGTTATTAGTCGACTGAGTACCCTTCTTGAGGACAGTAGTTTGCCTCTTTATCTCAGCCAGTTACTGCTGAAATTACAACAGCATTATCACTATCTTGTTGAGCAGATTAAAGATCTGGAATCTCAGTTGAAACGAAAGTTGGACGAAGATGAGGTTGGACAGCGCTTGCTGAGTATTCCCTGCGTTGGAACGCTGACTGCCAGTACTATTTCAACTGAGATTGGCGACGGGAAGCAGTACGCCAGCAGCCGTGACTTTGCGGCGGCAACAGGGCTGGTACCCCGACAGTACAGCACGGGAGGTCGGACGACATTGTTAGGGATTAGCAAGCGGGGCAACAAAAAGATCCGAACTTTGTTGGTTCAGTGTGCCAGGGTATTCATACAAAAACTGGAACACCAGTCTGGCAAGTTGGCCGACTGGGTCAGGGAGTTGTTGTGTCGGAAAAGCAACTTTGTCGTCACCTGTGCTCTGGCAAACAAGCTGGCCAGAATAGCCTGGGCACTGACGGCGCGACAGCAAACTTACGAAGCATAAAGGCAGAAATACACCAGTTTAAACAATCATTCATCTGGTTTTGCGAATACTGATATTGATGATACTAACGGCCCACCGGCCTGTTGAGGAACCTGTAAAACGGAAAGGCTCATTGAAGCCGTATATTTTCTGGAGGTTCATCAGGCGCGGAACTCATCGAGGCGCGGGAATAAAATCCCATTCAGACGCCGGATAGATTCAAGCAAGCCAACTTGTCGTCAAAATCGGTGTTGCAAAAACGGGAGTGACCATAGATTCCGTTTTCTGAGACGACCCCCTTATGGCAGCACTTTAAATTGAGTCTCATACAGTATCTGTTTTCTTTCTCTTCATCTCTCATGACCTGCTGCCCACTTACAGACTCCAGGGTAAAGCAAAAAATTCTCCACCGGTGAGCAGAGTATATTGCATATGCCAGTTTATGAGTGTATATATAGCATATGCCAATAAGGAGCCTTCATGCCAAGACCCAGAATTCCCCGTAACATCTGTGGCCGCCCTGCGGATACCTGTTTTAAGCCCAATGCGCGACCGATGAGCCAGCTTGAACATGTTCATTTAAAAGAAGATGAGTTTGAAGCGTTACGGCTGGTCGATTTACTGGGCATGCAACAGCAGGAAGCGGCTGTTGCAATGGGGGTTTCAAGGCAGACACTGGCCAATGTCCTGAAAGCAGCCCGTTTTAAGGTTGTGGACTGTCTCACTCAGGGCAAGGCCTTAATAATGCACTCTGAAAGGGAAGGAGTTACACAAGATGATCACAGCCATTCCAGTGAATGACGACCGGGTAGCAAATCATTTTACCAAAGCGAGTCACCTTGTCCTGGTGGATGAGCGCGGTGTGGAGCTCAGCCGGACAGAAAATCCCGCGCTGGGCGCAGATTGTTCAGGTAAACGGAAGCTGGTTGACCTGCTGGTTCAACAGCAAGTCAGCCGCGTTGTGGTCCGTAACATCGGGGAACGGATGCTGGGTAAATTACTGGGGCATCAGATCGCGGTGTACCAGACTGACTGTGGTCGTCGTTTGTTCACTGAACTGTGTGATCCGGATACCCGTGTTCTGACTGAACTGAATAAGCCGGAGCAGGGACGCCAGTCCTTTCATCATGAGGCGAAAGGGAAAAAATGCTGTCACTCTGACGGGAACACAGCAGAAAATGCGTGCCAGGGTGGGCGTCAGCATCATCACGGAAACGGGCGCTGTTGCCATTCATGAGTTTATTTCATCACGGGCGGTGATTTTTATCAGACCCGTATTGTGTATAAACCAGGAGCCGGAATGTGTGGAGGAGGCAGTAATGATGCCGGGGGAGCCCCTCAGCTGACTGAATTCCGGATGCCTCCCGTCAGTACAACCGGACGCTGAGCAGAAACAGATGAATTGTTATCTTGATGCCAGAAAGGCCCATACCTGTTGTATGGTCTGTAGTTCCCGCGACAACAACCCTGATACGGTGAACTTAATGTTTTCAGAGCACCCGGATGGCTCTGTATGTGCGGACTACACGGCCAATCACAGGCATCAGGGGTATACGGGTCTTTTACATGGCGGAATGACGAGTACCCTGCTGGATGCAGCAATGACTCATTGTTTGTTCATGCAGGGTGTGCAAGCCCTGACGGCTGAACTGACGGTAAGATTCATTTCACCCGTTTGTACCGGAGACAAACTGATGGTATGTGCCAGACTGCTTGGGCAACGCAGGGGGATTTACCTGCTTGAAGCATGGCTGACAAAAGGACAGCAGACAGTGGCACGTGCCACGGCGAAATTCATTGTTCCGTCGCAGGATATTGCTCTGGCGCATCGCTAGTGTGACAGACGACAGGTGTACCTGGTTATTATAAAAATTTGAGGCGTGTTTTGCTCAGACCGGAAAGAATAATCGCATATCGTATATTCCACTGAAACCGTGTAAGAGGTAGTTATGAGTAAACAAATCATTGATATTGGTATTGCTGAATCATCCCGGGTGGAGATTGCAGACGGCCTGTCCCGGCTTCTTGCTGACACCTATACCCTGTATATAAAAACACATTACTATCACTGGAATGTAACTGGCCCCATGTTTAACAGCTTACATTTAATGTTTGAAAATCAATACAATGAGCTGGCCACTGCCGTTGATGATATCGCTGAACGTATACGCTCGCTCGGATGCTTCGCGCCCGGCACATATCATGAATTTTCACGTTTAACAGCGGTTAATGAAGATAAGGATATTCCGGCAGCAAAAAACATGATTGAAAATCTTGTCCAGGGCCAGGAGACCGTGGTTAAAACTGCACGCTCCCTGTTCCCGCTCGTTAATAATGCGAATGATGAAGCCACAGCAGATCTGCTTACACAACGTATCCAGTTACATGAGAAAACTGCCTGGATGTTGCGTAGCCTGCTTGAATAATGTCACCCCGTGGCAGCAGAAAAAACGGTTTGTCAGCCACAGGCTATTACTGACAGTGCAGAATCATCCGTGTTCCTGTGGCTGTTTTTTCTGACCGTCACAGTATTAAACACCATTGAATCAGTGGGTTAATCAGTGAATGCGTGAACGAGAAATACAGTCCGTGACGGGCATCATCGGCTGGTATATCCGGACCACTGTTGTTTTCCCGTTAAGGTATCGCAGGTTCCGGTCTGGCATTTCACAGCCTGAACAGGGTTAATGATGCATGGATAAAACGGTTTACGGGGAAAGCAGGATCATATTATTCGTTGTTATGGCTTCCTTTACCGGTGCCTGCCTGCGGGCAGTAGAGATCATATAAGGTATTTAACAACGTCATGATACGGTTATCCTCAATACGGTAATATACCATTTTACCTGCCCGTCGGGTCTCGACCAGCTTCAGGCGGCGCATTACACCCAGCTGCTGGGACAGGGTCGGCTGAGTGATACCGACCGCCGCTTCCAGCCCGGCCACATTCGCTTCCCCCAGGCTTAACTGACACATCAACAGCAACCGGTCGCTGTTGGCCAGTCCCCGTAAGACATCTGCTGCCCTCAGGGCCGCATTCTTCATATCTGTCTGACGTTTTGTGTCTTCATTCATGAGCATTGCTGATTTCTCATACTATGTGTTTTTATATAATATAATTTAGTATACTAACGGTATCGTAATTTTGCCATCGTGTTCGTCAGGTCTGCAGCGTCCTGCCGGCCCGGGGAAACGATTATATCTGGCAGGCATTTTTGCCCCGGGTGAACAGAGAGGATGTAATGAAAATAGTGATTGTTGGTGGTGTTGCCGGCGGGGCATCCGCTGCAGCCAGAGCTCGTCGGTTATCAGAGGATGTCAGTATTGTTGTGTTTGAACGGGGAAGCGATGTCTCTTTCGCCAACTGTGGATTACCTTATCATATAGGCGGAAAAATTCCTTTAAGGCAGTCACTGATTCTGAAAACCCCGGAGGATTTTAAATCCCGCTTTAACATAGACGTCCGTATCTGTCATGAAGTGACGTCAGTGGATCCGGTTAATAAAACGGTGACGGTTAAAAATCTGACCTCAGGGGAGGTCTATAGCGAAGAATGGGATCGTCTGCTCCTCAGTACCGGCGCCGCTCCGGTTGTCCCTCCTTTGCCCGGGCTACAGGAAGAGGGTGTCTTTACGCTGCGAAATCTTACTGACATGGATGCTATCCTGGGGTGGATTGAGCAACATCACGTAGCTCACACCACGCTTGTCGGGGGGGGATTTATCGGACTTGAAGTGATGGAGGCTCTGAGCGAACGGGGGATCAGTGTGACCCTGCTGGAGATGGGGGAACAGGTTATGGCTCCGGTTGATCCTGAAATGGCATCTGCCCTGCATCAGGAAATCCGGAGTCATGGCGTGGATCTGCGTCTCAGAACGGCGCTCACCGAGGTACTGCGGACAGAGACGGGATTCCGCGTTGCACTGTCTGAGGGTGGGTTTCTGCAGACCGACATGGTTATTCTCGCCATCGGGGTAAAACCTGAGAACAGCCTTGCCACAGGAGCCGGGCTCGCAGTGGGTAAACGGGGAGGCATAAGCGTCAATGCCTGTATGCAGACCAGTATCCCTGACATCTACGCCGTGGGGGATGCCGTTGAAACTCCAGACTTTGTCTTTCAGGAACCCGCTAATTTTCCTCTGGCAGGGCCCGCCAACCGCCAGGGACGCATTGCTGCTGATAACATGCTAGATCGTCACAGCCTTTACCATGGCAGTCAGGGGACATCCATTTGTAAGGTATTTTCGCTGAGTATTGGCAGCGTCGGTGCGAATGAAAAGCAGCTGAAAGTTCATGGCACCCGATACGAGAAGGTTTACGTCCATGCCGCTGATCATGCCGGTTACTACCCGGGGGCAACGATGATCAGTCTGAAACTGCTGTTCAGCCCCGATACCGGTAAAATTCTCGGGGCTCAGGCATCAGGGAAAAAAGGGGTTGATAAACGCATCGATGTCCTGTCTGTCGCACAGCGCGCGGGGCTTACCGTCAACGATCTCGAACATCTTGAGCTGACTTATGCTCCACCTTTTAACAGTGCAAGGGACGTCGTTAACCAGGCTGGTATGGTGGCGACAAATGTAATGAAAGGAGATACGGTCATATGTCATGTCAGCGATGTGTTACAACGGGAACCGGGCAGTTATTGTTTACTTGATATTCGCTCTCCTGCCGAACTGAAACAATTTGGCGAATATCCTGACGCGCTATCCATTCCACTGGATTCCCTGCGGGAGAATCTTGAAAAAGTGCCTAAAGATAAAGAGATTTTTATAGGGTGCCAGAGTGGCCTGCGCGGGCATGTGGCATACCGTATTCTTCAGGCCCACGGCTTCAGGACATATAATCTGAGTGGTGGCTTTATAACCTGGCAGGCGGTAACGGAGTCAATAAGTAAATAAGAGATGAGGTGCCATACACATGGCACCCTGAATCGCCACAGGTTTAACAGTGAAGTGGTCTGCTGAATTTGTTCACCTGAACAGAGGTGTGGACTGACCCCGCACCGTTATAAGGACAGTTATGAAAAAAATAACTTTTCAGATCAGGCATATAATGTCAGATTCATGGTCACTATAGGAATGGCAAGGACTGGATTTTCATTTTGCAGCCATCAGGCTGCTTAGTTCAGAGATAGGTCTGTGTAATGCGTAACTTCGTGACTCGATTGAGAGTATGGTTTCCGCCCCCACTCATCTTATTGCTGTTTTTCGTCACTGATGTGTTGACTGCAATCCCGCGTTTTACCTTCGACATCGTGAATATAGTGCTAAGCGTGTTGCTGACCGGTGTTTGTATTACCATGATACTGCACACCGCTTGGCAGATGAGCACGAACGGCACGACGCTTAATCCGCTTCATCCGGATAGAACCACCAAGCTGGTAACTGTCGGTTGTTACGCATGGAGTCGAAACCCTATTTACCTTGGAATGAGCGGGCTCCAGTTATCCGTTGCTCTCTGCTTTGGCAGCCTGGTGGGGATACTTGCTGTACCGTTGTTTATGTTTGTAGTAGCCAGATTACATATCCATGTTGAAGAGGTACAGCTTCGAAAACGTTTCGGGTTGGAATGGGAACGCTATACCCAACGGGTTCGTCGCTGGTTATAGCAACCCCGTGGTGTTGCAGGAGACAAATAAGGGGTCAGTTTGGAGATCGGAAATTTTTGTACGTTAAGCACATTATTTAACCAATTAGGATACGTAAGTGATTGATTTATCGTCAGTGGCTATCGCTTTTAGGTTGTCGCTCTTGCTGTATCGCATTTAGGTTATCCGATTAAGACAAAATCCCCTGAAAACGCTGTATAGCGCGGGAGTACACCCTATTGCGATAGCGCGATCTGTTCAAAAAACAGGCTTAACGAATGGAAGGGACTTCCCCTGATTATGCGCCTGATTAACTCTTGTGCAATCATGGGGTACACATCGTCCCGGAGGAATTCGTTATGACTATCACGACTGTCGGTATCGATCTTGCTAAAAATGTGTTTGCTGTTCACGGTGTTGATCAAAATGGTAGAACTGTTCTGGTTAAGCCTAAAGTATCGCGTGCTGCACTTCCTGAGTTAATTGCAAGTTTGCCTCCCTGTGTTATCGGGATGGAAGCATGCTCCGGGGCTCACTACTGGGCAAGATTGTTTCGGCAGTATGGTCATGAGCCACGTCTGATGGCTGCTAAGTTTGTATCGCCTTATCGTATGGCCGGAAAATCAGGAAAAAATGATGCAGCTGATGCTCAGGCTATCTGTGAAGCTGTTCGTCGTCCGCATATGCGGTTCGTACCAGTGAAAGACGAAAGCCAGCAGGCCATGCAGTGTTTACATCGTACCCGTCAGGGTTTTATCGAAGAGAAAACAGCAACGTATAATCGTCTGCGAGGATTGATATCTGAATTCGGTGTCATCGCGCCACAAAGTGCTGATGCCCTGCGCCACATGGTTTCTGTGCAGAAGAGCTCTTTACCGCTTCAGGTTCAGCAATGTGTTGATGATTTGATGGAACACGTTGATCGCATTGAAGCTAACATCACTGAATATGACCGAATTTTGTCCCACATAGCCAAAACAGATCATCGCAGTCAGCGGCTGATGGAGCTAAAGGGCGTTGGTCCCACAACGGCCTGTGCACTGGTCGCCAGTATCGGTAATGCACATGATTTTAAAAATGGACGTCAACTGGCAGCCTGGCTGGGGCTGACGCCATCACAATACAGCAGCGGGGGAAAGTCGAAACTCGGCAGGATCACAAAAGCCGGTGATTCGTATCTGCGAACGCTTCTGGTTCAGGGGGCTCGTTCAGTGCTTATTGGCGCCGGGAAAAGGACTGACTCATTCAGCCGTTGGGTTTGTATGTTGGTTGAGCGCAGAGGGTACTGGCGGGCTGTTGTGGCCATCGCCGCCAAAAATGCGCGGCTGTGTTGGGCATCACTACATTACGGTGATGATTTCCGGCTGTACTCAGTCAACTAAAGCTCGAAGCTGTATAACCATCTGACCTGCAATTCGTTGATGATAAAGGGTTAGACCCCGTGAGGCCTATCTGGCTATTGTACAGGATATACGTATCCGCTTAACGAACAAGAACCTCACGCGCGTCTTTCATCAGGGCCCGAATCGATGACGATTCATCATGGCCGTTTATAGTACCGCAGTCTCTCCCCTTTATTTTTACTGAAGAGCAGACAGAAACCATAAATACCGGCTTTGACATGCCGGGGAAGTCCTTATAGTACAATAATTTTCGATATCCAAACTGACCCCTATGATACTCGAAAGGCGGCCTAGGATACATATCCGCTTCAAAGCTGCGAGTACAAAACAAGGCACATCTATTACTGATGTGATAAAGGACTTGGTCGATAATTGGCTGAAAGAAAATGACAGCCAAAAGACTCAAATGAGTAAAAACACATTAACTCAAAAACACACCTATCCTTACCGAGAACACTGATCTGGTGCATAAACTTTTTATGTGCCAGATCGGTGTTGGCCAAGCAAAGCGCGGCAGCGTGTTTAGACTTACAGTAAATGGCGTTTATGGTTCATCTGTTGGTGCAAAATACGCGCAATCAGAATATCCGTATCACGAACCGTATAAAAAATGGCATGTCGCTGAAATTCAATGCGCATCACACCAGGAACGGTATGGTAGTCACGTCCCATATCTGGCATTCCGGCCAGTGTCTCGAAAAATGCCTCAAGTGCGTCTGTATAATGGTCTGCCTGAGCTTCACCAAATTTCAAGAGCGTATAGTCATAAATCCCGGCGAAGTCGTCTGCTGCCCGTTCAGTGAGTTTATACACGATGTCTCAGTTTTCTTTGTGCTGCAATATCCCGCAGTGATAGCGAGCTTTCACCGCTTTCCAGCCCAGCAATAACAGCCTGACGAATAACTTCATCGTTTGTTTCCTGTTGCTCCAGCAATCGCAGCGCAGAACGCATAACTTCACTCGCAGAGCCGTAACGGCCACTGTCTATTAATCGACTAATAAACGAATCGAGTTGTTCGCCAATCGTAACGCTTGTTGTTCTGGCCATAACGCCCCCTGTGTTAACTATCAACACAATGATAGGAATACTTGCTCCTGGTGTCAACGAATACACCCAAACGGATTTCGCCCCCTTCCTGCCAGACTGGTTTTTTAGCTTACTTTTAGCGATGAAGTAGGTAAGGGCGAAAAGCGCCTTTTCGCTGCATTGCGTCTCGTTGACTCCATGCCTCCGGCTAAGGCCGGAGGTGCTACTTAAAGTCTTTTGGGGAGCATAGCGACCATGCCGAACCGGCGCGGCCATCTGGCCGCTGCAAGGGCGGTCATTATCGGTTTTCCCCGTTATCCACAGAACTTATCCAGCGAATAAGTAGATCTTTAATGAAGTTAAGTAGGTCGAAGACCTGATTGTTTTGCAGCTAACTATTGGTTGATTGCAGATAGTCCCATTTACCTATTTGCAGGTAAGTGTGCATAAAAGATATAACGCCGGTGTTGATTGGGGTTTTGACCAAATATCGGTGAGGTTATCGTGATAATGGTGACTAAAAAACGAGCTGTTTTAGCAGATGGACAACGAACATCCTCCGCAGGGAATCGGATTAGTAAAAAGAGGGCGGGTTAGTGAGGCGGGGCTGTGCCTGGCTGCTCCATATTTACCAGTTCAAGCTGGTAAAGCTGAGTCCAGACCATTTTTTCAAACTGCTGAGGGGTTAGATGGTGTATATCACCCTTCATATCACGGAAAATACGCTCGGCCACCTGACGCTTTCGCTCATCGAACGGTAATTCGGCCAGCTTACGCCGTTGTTTGCCCTCAATAGCGCGTGTACGGCGGCTGAGTATCGTCTGATGGCGGCAACGTTCATACCAGCGCTTACGGGCTTCTTTTACTGTCATAGCCTCACCGGGTTGTAGAATGCCGTCCTCAATAGCGCGTAGGCGTTCTTCTTGCTCGGCTCGTAGCTTGTCCATATCCACACCGGTAAGACGCCAGCCTTCTTCTGTAATGATTATATGCTTAGGAAAACGGCACCCGTTCACATAATCCCACTCAGTTTCAGGCGCAAGGACTATGCCAAACCTCGCCAATTCGTCTATCAGACGCGACACCCTGGATACCGTCACGGCAGTTTCAGGGATGATCTGGCCATCTTCATTCCGTGGACTGAGTTCTTCAGCCAGCTTAGTGATGTTGATAGTGACAATACCGGTAGCAAGATCGGCTTTGTTGACGAAAAGCACAAACAATGCATCGAGCAAACGCCGGCGTACTTCACGGAAAGCTCTTTTTCTGTCCGCGACAGGTCGCAAAAAAGTGAAGATTGGATCGGCAGAAACACGACGACGAATAACCCAGGCACCAGAGGTTTTGTCCTGGCTCATAAGGTTACGTAAGGCTCGACCATGCTGTTTACTGAGAGGTTTATAATGCGCCGGACGCACGTAGAGCGGTAACGGACATTTACAGGCTGTAGAATGTTCGCCACGATGACGCTTGTCTGGGTTTTGTTGGGTAGAATTTATCTGGTTATTCAC